>CAKVCR010000134.1 GCA_934725835.1 uncultured Odoribacter sp. | reverse complement strand
TGTTCAGCCAGGAAGATGCCATCATCTCCGACGAACTGAACCACGCATCTATCATCGACGGAGTACGCCTCTGTAAAGCTGTTCGCTACAGATACAAACACGCCAACATGGAAGACCTGGAAGAGCAGTTGAAAATCTCACAGGCACAGCGCTTCCGCATCATCGTAACTGATGGCGTATTCTCAATGGACGGCGATATCGCCCGCTTGAAAGAAATCTGCGACCTGGCAGACAAATATAATGCGCTGGTAATGGTCGACGACAGCCATGCAGCCGGATTCATTGGCGAGACAGGACGTGGTTCTGCCGAATACAACGGAGTAATGGACCGCATCGACATCTTTACAGGGACTCTTGGAAAAGCACTCGGTGGAGCAATGGGTGGTTACACAACCGGTAAAAAAGAGATTATCGAAATGTTGCGTCAACGTTCAAGACCATATTTGTTCTCCAACTCATTATCTCCGGCAATCTGCGGAGCTTCTATTGCAGTATTCGACATGTTGATGGAAAGCACAGAATTGCGCGACCGTGTAATGGACAACGCTGTATATTTCCGTGGCAAATTGCAGGAGGCAGGCTTCGATATCAAACCGTCTGAATCAGCTATCGCTGCCTTGATGCTTTACGATGCAGTATTGTCACAGCAATTTGCTGCTGAATTGCAGAAAGAGAACATCTACGTAACCGGCTTCTACTATCCGGTTGTTCCGAAAGGACAGGCTCGTATCCGCATCCAGTTGTCTGCAGCTCACACCCGCGAACAATTAGACCGCGCCATCGCAGCCTTCATCAAGATTGGTAAGAAATTGAACGTTATTAAATAATCGTTCTGTACCACTTATACAAAACAGCCCTAAAAGCATTGGCTTTTAGGGCTGTTCCTTTTCCCCCCGTTTACATACTACTTAAATATATAATAAATAGTAGTCAAAGATATCCGGAGCTTATATTTGTCATATAGTTGTGTTATCTTTGATATAGCTTTGTGATATAAATAAGCAAAAGAGGTCCAAGCGCAAAACAAGACAAAACAGAGAGATAATCCGCAAAATCATAAAACCAAAAAAGACGCTGAAAAACAGCGTCTTTAACTCTTTCAAATATCATAATTGTGCCCAGGACAAGACTCGAACTTGCACAGCCTTTCGACCACTACCACCTCAAAGTAGCGTGTATACCAATTTCACCACCTGGGCAAATCCAATCTTGAATTGAAGAACTTTACTATGTGCCCAAGATAGGACTCGAACCTACACGGCCGTGAAGCCACTAGTACCTGAAACTAGCGTGTATACCAATTTCACCACTTGGGCATCCACTCTTTGTTGTCCCACTAGGATTCGAACCTAGACTGACAGAACCAAAACCTGCTGTGCTGCCATTACACAATGGGACAAGGTGGATGTGTCGTTATTGACGGGTGCAAAGATACGAGTATTTTTTTAATCTGCAAAAAAATCAAAGAAAAATTGGGTAAAATAATTATTTTCGTGGTTTATTCGTCATATATGCGTATATTTGGCAGCATTTTATGCAAAGTGAAACGGGAAAATTATCCTTATTATGAATATGTACACTATAAAAGATCATCCAAATCTAAGCTTCAGGCTCATTAACCGTGTAACCGGATGGGTTGCATTCGTTGTTGCCAGCCTTACGTACATTCTTACGGCTGAGCCGACTGCCAGCCTGTGGGATTGCGGCGAGTTCATAACCACCTCTGTCGGTTTACAAGTCGGACACCCTCCCGGAGCTCCCTTGTTCATGATTATTTCCCGACTATTTGCCATCTTTGCTCCATCAGCAGATACGCAGGCATTGATGATTAATTATATGTCGGGATTATGTTCGGGATTCACCATTTTATTTCTATTTTGGTCTATCACCCATCTGGCACGGAAAATAGTCGTAAAGGAAGGCGAAGAGATGACTCTCGGGCAAATGTTTGCCATTTTAGGAGCTTCCTTAATCGGTTCGCTAACTTACACCTTCACCGACACCTTCTGGTTTTCGGCTGTTGAAGGAGAGGTTTATGCCATGTCGTCGCTATTTACAGCGATTGTATTCTGGGCCATCTTGAAATGGGAGAATGTTGCATTCGAACCATATGCCAACCGTTGGCTAGTGCTTATCGCATACTTGGTAGGGCTGTCTATCGGAGTACACCTTCTGAACTTGCTGGCAATCCCGGCTATCGTGTTTGTGTACTATTTCAAAAAATACACTCCCACCCTTAAAGGCATTATCAAGACCGGTCTGCTGTCTCTGGTGATTCTCGGTTTTGTCAACTTTATGCTGATTCCGGATGTCATCAAAATTGCCGGCTGGTTTGAATTGGTGTTTGTCAATGGCATGGGACTGCCGTTCAACACAGGTGTTGTCGTATATGTTCTGCTCATCATCAGCCTGCTGACTTGGGGTATCTGGTACACCTTGAAAAAAGGAATGCCGATTTGGAACACCATCCTCACATGCTTTATGGTCATTTTAATCGGTTATTCTTCATATTCGATGGTCGTTATCCGGTCGTTAAGCGACCCTCCCATCGATGAAAACAGCCCCGACAACGTATTCTCCCTACTATCATATATCAACCGCGAGCAATACGGGGACTCACCGCTATTATACGGAGCCTATTATAATGCTCCCGTGGTGGCTTATAAAGAGGGAGAACCTATTTATTATCAGAACAAAGAGACAGGAGTCTATGAGATCATCGGACACAAGCAGAAGTTGGAATACGACAAACGGTTCTGCGGCGTCTTCCCTCGAATGCACAGCAATTCACGTCCCTATTATCCACAACAATATCAGGCTTGGGCCGGCAAAAATAACGGACCGACATACAATGTGAATGGGGAATCCATCACCCGACCCAGTTTTGGAAACAATTTGCAGTATTTCTTTAACTACCAGTTGGGGCACATGTATTGGCGTTATTTTATGTGGAATTTTTCCGGTCGCCAGAATGATATCCAGGGAAATGGTGAAATCATACACGGCAACTGGATTACAGGTATCAATTTCCTTGATGAAATCCGTCTTGGCAACCAATCCGAACTGCCGGATACTCTAAAGGCTGAAAAGGCATATAATAAATATTACATGCTACCCTTTATTCTAGGCTTATTGGGAATTTTCTACCAATACCGTAAGGGACGTACCGGCAAACAGGATTTCTTTGTGGTGATGCTCCTCTTTATCCTGACCGGTATCGCCATCATCGTATTCTTGAACCAGCCACCCATGGAACCGCGCGAACGTGACTATGCCTATGCCGGTTCGTTCTATGCTTTCTCCATTTGGATTGGCTTGGGTGTACTCTCTATATGGGAATATGTCAATTCGAAAATCAAGAAGGCCAACACCGCAACTACAGCCATCGCCGTGACTGCCGTATGCCTGTTCGCCGTGCCGGTGAATATGGCTGCACAGAACTGGGATGACCACAGCCGTGCCGGCAGATATGCGACAGTGGCACATGCAAAGAACTATCTGAGTTCATGTGCTCCCAACGCTATTCTCTTCACCTATGGAGACAATGACACCTTCCCGCTTTGGTATGCACAGGAAGTGGAAGGCTTCCGTCAGGATGTTAGAATTGTGAATTTAAGCCTGTTGCTCGGTTCTTGGTATATCGACCAATTGAAGCGTAAGGCATACGAAACTCCTGCTGTACCCATTTCATTCAAACGGAATCAATACCGCGAAGGTCTACGAGACCAGGTGGCAATAGTTGAACGCTACAAACAAGCCAGCCTGAAGGAGGTGCTGGAATTTGTTGCCAGCGATTTGTCTCAAACGAAGTTGACCGGATATTCAGAACCGATTGACTTTATACCGACACGCAGGGTAATCATTCCGGTTGATTCAGCCAAAATCGTAGCAAGCGGGATTGTCAAGCCTGAAAATGCCGGTGATATTCTCAAAGAAATTCCTCTTGATTTGAAAGGAAACTTTTTGAACAAATCTCAATTGATGGTATTGGACATTATCGCCAATTCCAATTGGGAGCGTCCCATTTACTTTGGCGTAGGCATGGGTACAGAGGCTTATCTGGGGCTTGAAAAATATTTTCAGCTGGAAGGTGCAGCCTACCGTCTGGTGCCCATTGAAACCAAGAATGCAAGTTTTATGGATTACGGCAGAATCGACACCGACATTCTCTACGACAATTTGATGAACAAGTTTGAATGGGGCAATATCAAAGATCCGAAGGTGAATATCGATTATTTCCACGACAATACGATTGCCGTCATGAAATATAGGAACACCTTCCTACGCCTTGCCGAGCAGCTTCATGCAGAAGGCAAGCCCGAGAAAGCCATTGCCGCATTGGACAAATGTTTGGAAGAGTTGCCCATTACGCAAGTACCTGTGGATAATACCTTGCTGAACTATATCCCATTGTACTATTCATTGGAAGCCACAGAAAAGGCAAATCATCTGTTGCTTGAATTGGCAGAGAACAACTATCAGATGTTGAAATATACCAATTCGCTGTCTCCTAAATTTGCAAATACTCCCAGCATACAGCAGGAAGAGAACATCAGTATGCGCGTCATTCAGATGTTGTTCGAAATTGCAATGGAAGCCGGACAGAAAGATTTGGCACACAAGATAAAAAACAAAGTAGAAAGCATTTATAATCCGGCGTTATTGCACACGGCTCAGCCTCAACAGGCTGCCGTGCCTGCCGATTCCGGAAAATAAGAGAGATTATTAAAACAACAAATACTATTATATGATTACTATAGATCAACTGAAGTCAGTTGAAGAACGCGGCGGCGCTCTGAGGAGGTATCTTTGACATCAACCGCAAAAAGATTGAGTTGGAAGAAATAGAAATGCGGACTCAGGCACCGGACTTTTGGAGCGATGCGAAAAACGCTGAAAAAGTGATGAAAAAAGTACGCGAACTAAAAGGCTGGATTGAAGGTTGCGAAGCTGTCACCCGCTCGGTGGAAGATTTGAGCGTGCTGTTTGAATTTGCCAAAGAAGGAGAAGCTACCGAAGAGGAAGTGGATGCGCACTATGCAGAAACACTTGAACTGGTGGAAAACTTGGAGCTAAAAAATATGCTTCAAGGCGAAGCCGACCAGATGAGCTGTGTGCTGAAAATCAATTCGGGAGCCGGAGGTACAGAAAGCCAGGATTGGGCTTCCATGCTGATGCGTATGTATATGCGTTGGGCAGAATCTCATAATTACAAATTGACTGTCAGCAACCTGCAGGAGGGAGACGAAGCGGGCATCAAAACGGTGACAATGCAATTGGAAGGCGATTTTGCCTATGGTTATCTGAAAGGCGAAAATGGAGTACACCGTCTGGTGAGAGTTTCTCCGTTTAACGCACAAGGCAAACGCATGACTTCGTTCGCCTCGGTGTTCGTCACACCACTTGTTGACGATTCCATCGAGATTGCCATCAATCAAGCTGACATCAGTTGGGATACATTCCGTTCGGGAGGTGCCGGAGGTCAGAACGTGAACAAAGTGGAGACCGGAGTCCGTCTGCGATACAATTACAAGGACCCGGACACCGGAGAGGTTCGCGAGATATTGATTGAAAACACGGAAACCCGTTCGCAATTGGATAACCGTGAAAATGCTCTTCGTTTGCTACGCTCCATGCTTTACGACATGGAATTGCAGAGACGGATGGCAGAGCAGCAAAAAATTGAAAGCAATAAGAAGAAAATTGAATGGGGTTCGCAGATACGCAGCTATGTTTTTGATGACCGCCGCGTAAAAGACCATCGTACCAACTACCAGACATCGGATGTCGGAGGCGTCATGGATGGCAAGATAGATGCATTTATCAAAGCTTATTTGATGGAATTCGGCGCTCAAGAATAAAACTCCATAGAGCATTCTCTACAGGAAACGAAGAGACAAGAAAATGGGAAAAGTAGCTTGTAAGCTACTTTTCCTATTTTTTACACATTTCTGCGAAGTATTGATGAAAGGCGGAATTATCTGTCAATTCAGGATGAAAAGACGTAGCCAACATATTGCCTTCACGTGCAGCAACGACATTACCATCCACTCGGCACAACACTTCCACATTTCCCCTTACCTCCGTGATATAAGGAGCACGGATAAAAACCAATGGAATAGGATTTTCACTAACCTCCGGTATCTTAACATCAACATCGAAGCTGTCAATTTGCGTACCGTAAGCATTTCTTTTCACAGCGATATCCATCACTGCCAGGTGACGCACAGGGTCGTTTACCAGTTCTTTGGCAAGCAAAATCATCCCGGCACAAGTTCCCCACACAGGCAGTCCCTGCAATATCCGTTGACGCAAAGGTTCCATCATTCCTGTACGATTCAACAGTTTTCCCATTGTCGTACTCTCACCTCCCGGCAATATGATTCCATCAAGTTCCTCCAACTGCTCAGGATAACGAACAATAACAGGTTCGTGTCCTATAGCAGCGATATGGCGCTGATGCTCAACAAATGCACCTTGGAAGCCCAATATTCCTATTTTCATCATCATTATTTTTTAGTTGAAAAAAGAGTGCCGAAGCACTCTCTTTTATTACCATCCTCTTTCTGCGTATTTATTTTCAAGAGTCTTGATTTCCAATCCGGACATTGCCTCGCCCAAGTTTTCAGACAATTCAGCCAATTTAACAGGATCATTGTAGTAAGTAACTGCCTGAACAATTGCCTTAGCACGTTTCTCAGGATCTCCAGACTTAAAGATACCGGAACCAACAAACACACCTTCAGAACCCAACTGCATCATCAAAGCAGCATCAGCAGGAGTTGCGATACCACCAGCAGCAAAGTTTACTACCGGTAATTTTCCGTTTTCATGAACATATTTAACCAATTCAAACGGAGCGCAGAATTCTTTTGCCAAGCTCATCAACTCCTCCGGTCCGGCATTTTTAACACGGCGCATATCATCATTAATCTGACGCATGTGGGTAACAGCTTCAACAACATTACCTGTACCAGCCTCACCCTTAGTACGAATCATAGCAGCACCTTCTCCGATACGACGCAATGCCTCGCCCAAATTACGAGCACCACAAACAAAAGGTACTTTGAAAGCTGTTTTATCAACATGGTACATTTCATCAGCAGGAGTCAACACTTCGCTCTCATCGATAAAGTCGATACCGATAGCCTCCAGAATCTGAGCTTCTACAAAATGACCGATTCTTACTTTTGCCATTACCGGGATAGACACAGCATTCTGTATTGCCTTAATCATCTGTGGATCAGACATACGAGCAACACCGCCATCACGACGGATATCAGCCGGTACGCGTTCCAACGCCATTACGGCACATGCACCTGCAGCCTCTGCAATTTTTGCCTGTTCTGCATTAGTAACATCCATAATAACTCCACCCTTAAGCATTTGGGCCAGATTCTTGTTTAATTCGTATTTTCCCATGATACAATAAAAATTTAAACTTAAAATTTGTTATATATTAAAACTAAATTACTCAAATCCAAATACAATATTTTTGGAATATTCCTCACCCGGCTTTAATAAAGTGGAAGGAAATTCCTGATGATTGGGAGAATCCGGAAAATATTGAGCCTCCAAGGCTACTCCGGCATACGGACCATAATTTCGTCCGCCTTTTGCTCCATGTACATTCAGATAACGCCCGGTATAAACCTGTAAGCCCGGATAATCAGAACATACATACATTTTTATTCCTGTATCTGCGCTCTCCAATTCTGCCATTCTCTTTATCACCCCTACCTGATTAAAAACAAAACAATCATCCAATCCTCCCCGATGTTCTATGACGTCACCAAGAGGCTTAGGAGTTGTAAAATCGTAGTCACCCTCCACAGT
>CAKVCR010000133.1 GCA_934725835.1 uncultured Odoribacter sp. | reverse complement strand
AAATGACGCCTCTTTCTCCGTCCATTTCATCTTCTTCCAATGAAAGATAGTATGACCAGTCATGCAGAATCAGCAAACAGGTATCCATCAATTTTTCATTGTCTGTCGGGATGGCGCTTAAGTTGTAAACTGTTTCGTTCTGTGTGGTATAAGCATTGATTTCTCGTCCGAATGCAATACCATATCTCTCTAATGTCGTGATAATTCCTTTACCGGGGAAGTTCTTAGTTCCTTGAAAAGCCATGTGCTCCAAAAAGTGGGCCAAACCGTCCTGCTCCGGCTCTTCCAACAAAGCTCCGGCATTGCGGATGATGTAAAAACTTGCCCGTCCTTTGGGCTCTTCATTGTGACGGAGATAATAGGTGATGCCGTTAGGCAACTTGCCTATCACTGTGTTTGGATCTTGCGGAAGCGGATCCTGCAGATTTGATTGTGCAAAAATCCCTTGGCTTAAGAATAAGCAAAAGAGAATAGTTAATAATGAGATTTTTTTCATACTTGAATTATTTATGTCTTTGCAGCAAAGGTAGGCTTATTTGCGTATAATTGTAAGTAAATGGATTCATTTAACTAAAATTTAATGGCTTGTAAGGTTGTTTTTGTTTAAGTCTTGTATCTATATAATTTTTTTTGCAAAGTCCGATATGCTTGTTGCTAATTTTATGAAATTAGGATGAAAGAAGGACGGTGAATAGTATCTTGCTGCCATACTTAATTCGCATTTAAATACAACTTAAACTCATGACAAATATATTCAGAGGATATATTTGTGTTATAGTTGATATATCCTTGTAATATATTTGACATATTTTTGACTAAGACAGAAGCAGACCGGAAGTAGGACAGAATACGAGGGAAAAGGGCGTTTGATATATGTAACAAGTTTAACATTTTTTTTTTTTTTGCACTGCTTGCGGTGTCAAATTATTTCTGTAGCTTTGCGAACGATTGAGGGTGCTTGCTGCAAAAAAATGGCGCATTTGAGCACCTGATGTGATTTTCGATTTGTTTGTTTCTTTAAGATATTTCCGCGCCGGTAGGTCATTAGTTACAACCAATTTTTTTTCTACTTTTCACACATCGACATACCTACCGGCGCTTTTTTATTATTATGTTATCTATGAAATTGGACTTTGTTGAAGTGATTTGTGTACAATTACCGTTTTTTTGTTGTAATTTTGGGGGCTAAATTGTGAACTTATGCCAAAGAAAACATCAAAGAGGTGGGATCGCCTGAAATATAAATACAAATTATCCGTCATCAATGAGGATTTGTACGAAGAAGTATGGAGTTTTCGTTTGTCTCAGTTGCATGTCATGATGTTTTTGAGTGCATTGGGGGTAGTTGTGGTGGTTTTGACGATTTTATTGGTGGCGTTTACAGGGTTGAGGGAGTTTATTCCCGGTTATCCGGACGGTAATATGCGCCAGATGATTATGGCTAATGCCATACGTGTGGATTCTTTGGAGCAGGAGGTTTTGAAGCGCGACCGTTATATGCAGGCATTGCAAGTGGTGATGAGCGGAGGTGATACGACAGCTTTTCAGCAGTTGCAAAATGATTCTCTGCAGGTGGGATATGATTCCTTGCAGTTTCGGTTGAGCGAGACGGAAAATGCTTTTCGTTCGGAGATAGAGGAGCAGGAGCGTTTTAATTTGGGGGTTGGGTTGGAGAATCAGCCTAATAATGATTACTATCACTTCTTCCCGCCGGTGGAAGGGGTTGTTACCCAACATCTGAACGAGAATGAACGTCATTATGGGACAGATATTGTAGCCAAGGCGAATGCTAAGGTGGCTGCTGTGATGGATGGAGTGGTGGTGTTTACCGACTGGACGGTTAAAACCGGTTATGTGATTCAGATTCAGCATGCAAATGATTTTTTGTCAATATATAAGCATAATTCGACTTTGTTGAAGAAACAGGGTGATTATGTACGGGCAGGCGAGGTGATTGCCATTGTTGGCAATACCGGAGAGGAAACGACCGGACCGCATTTGCATTTTGAATTGTGGCGGGCGGGAAATCCGTTGAATCCGGAAGATTTTATTCAGTTTAAATAGAGTATGAAAAAAATTGCAATATTAGGTTCTACAGGGTCGATTGGAACGCAGACTCTGCAGGTGATTGAGGCGAATCCGGAGCGTTTCGGTGCAGAGGTGCTGACGGCTAATAATAATGCCGACCTGTTGATTGAGCAGGCATTGAAGTTTAAGCCGGACAGTGTGGTGATTGCCAATGAGGCGAAATATGCCCGGGTGAAGGAAGCGTTGCAACACGAAGATATTAAGGTGTATGCAGGTGCGGATGCCATTGCCCAGGTGGTGACTTTGTCAAATGTTGATTTGGTGGTGGCTGCGATGGTCGGATATAGCGGTTTGATTCCGACTATAGAGGCGATAAAGGCTGGTAAGAATATCGCTCTTGCCAACAAGGAGACTTTGGTGGTGGCAGGAGAATATATCACGCGTTTGGTGGAGAAGCATAAGGTGGCTATCTTGCCGGTGGATTCGGAACATTCTGCGATATTCCAGTGTTTGACCGGAGAACGGCATAGCAGGGTGGAAAAATTGATTTTGACCGCATCCGGCGGTCCTTTTCGTGGTAAGGACTATGATTTCTTGAAGACCGTGACGCCGGAAATGGCATTGAAGCACCCGAATTGGACAATGGGCGCAAAAGTGACTATCGATTCGGCATCGTTGATGAACAAGGGCTTTGAGATGATGGAGGCAAGATGGCTTTTCGGTGTGCAACCCCGGCAGATTGAGGCGGTGGTGCATCCTCAGTCGATTGTGCATTCGATGGTGCAGTTCTCAGACGGATGTATCAAGGCTCAGTTAGGTGTGCCCGATATGCGGTTGCCGATACAGTATGCATTGACGTATCCGGAGCGGGTGGATGCTGATTTCGGACGGGTGGATTTCAATATATGTAATTCGTTGACGTTCGAGTTGCCGGACAGAAAGACATTCCGGAATCTGGACCTTGCTTACCATGCCATGAATCAGGGTGGAAATATGCCTTGTATGCTGAATGCTGCAAACGAAGTGGCTGTGGCAGCATTTCTGCAGGGGAAATGTTCATTTACCGGTATGTCTGATTTGATAGAAGCGACGATGGCGAAGGTTGACTTCATAGCTCAGCCTACGGTGGAAGATTATATGGCGACAGACCGTGTGAGTCGTGAAATAGCGTTGAAACAGTTGAATTTGAAATAAAAAGTTTGAATTAGCATGGAGATTTTTATAAAGATTGTACAGTTTGTTCTGAGTCTTTCGATTTTGGTGGTGTGCCATGAGTTTGGTCATTTCCTGTTTGCAAAGTTGTTTAAGACGAGGGTGGAAAAATTCTATATGTTTTTCAACCCGTGGTTCTCTCTGTTTAAATTTAAGAAGGGCGAGACGGAGTATGGCATCGGTTGGCTACCGCTGGGCGGTTATGTGAAGATAGCTGGTATGATTGATGAGTCTATGGATACGGAGCAGATGCGTCAGCCTGCACAGCCATGGGAGTTTCGTGCAAAACCCGCCTGGCAGCGTTTGCTGATTATGGTGGGAGGTGTGCTGGTGAATGTGATTGTGGCATTCATGATTTATATCGGTATTCTGTATACGTGGGGCGAGACTTATTTGCCTGCGAAGAACGTTACGTATGGTGTGGTGTGTGATTCGATTTTTGAGCGTATGGGGATGCAGAAAGGTGATAAGATAGTGGCGTTGGATAATCGTGAGCTGGACCGTTTTACGGATATTATACCTGAAATTCTGTTGAATACACCGAAGACTATGCAGGTGGTGCGCAATGGAGAGGAGGTGACTCTGCATGTACCGGAAACTTTGGTCAATGAGTTGTTGGAAAGGTCATCGAAGAGCTTTAGTATGAATCCTTTGTTGGTGCCGAGGCGTCCGGTAGACGGGGTGGAAATAGGCGGCTTTGCAGATTATTCAGTGGCATACGATGCAGGTTTGCGTAAGGGAGATAAGATTTTGTCGGTGAATGGACAGGGCTTTGCGTTCTATGACGAATTTACGGATGCGGTTGAAGCTAATAAGGGGGAGAGTGTCGAGACGAAAGTATTGCGTGGAACGGATACTCTGACCTTCAATTTTTTGTTGGGCAACGATGGGAAATTCGGTATATATGCTGCACTGCCTCCGCTCGCTTTTGATTTGGTGACAAAGAAATTCACCTTTTTTGAAGCGATTCCGGCAGGAATTAAGATGGGCGCCAATCAGTTGGGTGCCTATGTGAAGCAGTTGAAGCTGCTGTTCTCTCAAGGAGAAACAGCTGTAAAATCAGTGGGAGGATTTGCTTCGATAGCGAATGTGTTCCCGGGGATTTGGAGTTGGCCCGACTTTTGGAGCCTGACGGCTTTGATTTCAATCATGCTGGCGGTGGTGAATATATTGCCTATACCGGCATTGGACGGCGGACACGTATTGTTCCTACTATATGAAGTGATTACGCGACGTAAACCGAGCGAGAAGTTTATGGAGTATGCGCAGATTGGCGGTATGATTTTTATTTTCGGTCTGTTTATATTGGCGAATGTGAATGATATTATCAAATTTTTTGGATAATGGACGATAAAGTGAAGGAATTCAGAGAGTATCGTGCCAAGATGAATGAGAAAATCCTGGCATCGAACAATAAGGTGATTAAACGTATTTATAATATCGACACCAATACATATATGGACGGTGCATTGCCGGCAAAAGTGAAGGAGATGTTGGGACTGGCAACTTCTATGGTGTTGCGCTGTGACGACTGTATCAAATATCATTTGGAGAAATGCCACGAGCAGGGGGTGACTACAGAAGAGTTGTTTGAGGTGTTTGCCGTGGCGGATGTTGTGGGAGGAACAATCGTGATACCTCATTTGCGTAGGGCTGTGGAGTATTGGGAATTGCTTGAAAATACTAAGTGAGTTTATGAAAGCAGTTGTTGTTGTTGTTTTGTTGCTGACGTTGGCAGGTGTTATTCATGTGTCGGCACAGGAGAATTATCGGGTGGTATTTTATAATGTCGAGAATTTGTTCGATACGTCGAATGATGCTTTGACTCAAGACGATGAGTTTACGCCGCGTGGTAAAATGCATTGGACAAAAGACCGCTATGTAAAGAAATTACGCTCCTTGGCGCAGGTGGTGGACAGTGTTGGAGGTGGTACGTGGCCTTTGATGGTGGGCGTTGCAGAAGTGGAGAATCGTCGTGTATTGAATGATTTGACTCGCAAGACTCGTCTGGCTCGGGGAAAGTACGGTATTGTTCATCAGGATTCTCCGGACGGGCGCGGGATAGATGTGGCTTTGCTGTACCGTAAGGAGTGCATGAAAGTTTTGTCGGAGGAATTTTTGCGAGTGACTTCCCCGGGAAATGCTGCGATAAAGACACGGGATGTGTTGTATGCCAAGGGGGTGGTTGGAGGAAGGGATACTCTTCACGTTTTTGTATGTCATTTCCCTTCGATGAGGGGTGGTGAGAAACAGAGCGAGTGGAAACGGGAACGGGCTGCTGCTGTTGTACGTGCGAAAGTGGATTCGTTATTTTATGTCAATAGGGATGCAGCCATTATTATCATGGGCGATTTGAATGGGAAGGCAAACACTCCGGCTCATAAGATATTGTGTCCTTTGGCAGGTAGTCGTGATTACCGTTCAGGCGAACTTTATAATCCGGGTTATTATTTATTGAACGCTTCGTATGGCAGCTACCGCTACCGCGGAAAGTGGCAGACTATCGACCATATTATTGTATCGGGCAGTCTGCTGAACGGGCAGTCTGCGCTTCGGGCAACACCCAAGACGGAGGTTTATTCGGCATCTTTCCTTTTGGAAGCAGATGAAAAATATTTTGGGTATAAACCTTTTCCTACATATAGAGGTCCTCGCTATGTAGGTGGTTTTAGCGACCATTTGCCGATATATATTGAAATGGTGAAACAGTCGTTCTGATTAAAATATCGATTTTTTATTAAAAAGTGGTCTGAAAATATTACTTTTGCGGGCATATAATTCATAACAATAGCTATGGACGATTATTATCAACAGGTTTAGGCAGACAAGGGTGGACTCAATGCCTTTGTTTGCTGTAAAAATGAAAAGGTATTATGAGAAGATTTTTGGATTGCAAAAACGGTTTTGCTGAGCATAGTGTATGGCATACCGGCTGTTGGATCAGTGTGGAAAAACCGACACAGGATGATGTGCGGTATCTGATGGACGAGTTATTGATTCCCCGGGCTTTTTTATCGGATATTGAAGATGTGGACGAGCGTCCCCGTATGGAAACAGAGGAGGGGTGGACATTAATGATTTTGCGCATCCCTTTTCGGAATGTGCAGGATGATATTCCGTTTATAACTGTACCATTGGGTATTATAATGAATGAAGATAGTCTGGTGACTATTTGTCATTACGAAACGGATATGTTGCCGGATTTTCTGGTTTATATGAGAAGAAAAGGGTTGGAAGTCAGGAATAATTGGGATTTGTTGTTCCGGCTGTTCCTGTCTTCGTCTGTGTGGTATCTGAAGTATTTGAAGCAGTTGAATAACCAAAGCCGTGCTGTGGAGAAGGAATTGGAACGCTCGATTCAGAATGCCGAGTTGCAGAAGCTGTTGAAGATTGAAAAATCGTTGGTGTTTTTTATCACTTCTCTCAGGGGAAATGACAATCTGCTGATAAAGTTGAAGATGTTGAAAAGTCAGCGGCAGTATTTCGATCTTGAATTGGTGGAGGATGTTGAAATTGAATTGCGCCAGGCTCAGGATACGTCAAGGATTTACAGTGATATTTTGAGCGGTACGATGGATGCTTTTGCCTCTGTGATTTCCAATAATTTGAATGTCATCATGAAGCGTATGACAGCTATCTCGCTGTTGCTGATGATTCCTACATTGATAGCCAGCCTGTACGGAATGAACATACGGAACGGACTGGAGGAGGCCTCTTATGGTATGTGGTTGATAGTGGTGGTTTCTGTTTTGTTTTCAGTGGTGACGTATTGGTTGTTTAGGAGGAAAAGATGGCTTTAACTCTTTCTTAACATAGTATTATTTAAACTTTCTCTGGTAGATGTTGTCTAACAGCATGAAGAAATGAGTGTAATTAGATTATTGGGTGCATTATGAAAAATAGTTTGATAGAACCCTTGCAAATAGTGTTTTCTTTGGTTTTGTCTGTGGGAATTTGTGTATTGTGTATTGGCTGTGATTCCAAATCGGGTGGTGGTGCGACCCCAAAGAAAGAGGGTGTCGGTGTGTTGCCGGTAACCGGTATTGTGGCTAAGACTTCCATGACTGCTAACGGGATTCCCGTAAATGGTACGATGTTGGCGAATGAAGAGGTGGAATTGGTGTCGGAAATTGTCGGAAAGGTGAAGAAGATTTATTTTGAAGAGGGAGCTTCCGTTAAAAAGGGACAGCTGTTGCTGAAGGTGGATGATGCCGATTTGCAGGCTCAGTTGACGAGAGCTCAGTTTGAACATAAACTGTTGGCTGAAAAATTGGAGCGTCAGCGTATATTGTTGAAGAGGGAGTCTATCAGTCGGGAAGCTTTCGACCAGTTGCAGACCGACTATAATATGCTCGAGGCGGATATCGAATTGTTGGAGGTTAAAATCGGTCGTACTGAAATCAGGGCGCCTTTCGATGGGAAAATGGGTTTCAGGTATGTCAGTGAGGGCAGTTATGTGCAGGCAAGTTCGAAGATTGCTACAATTGTGGATAATTCTGTGTTGAAATATGAGTTTTATGTGCCGGAACGGTATGCCGGCAATATGTTGAACGGCAAGGAGGTGATGTTTAAAGTGACCGGAAGCGATGAGTTGCATTCTGCAAAGGTTTATGCCGTGGATCCCTCTATTGATGTGAAGACACGTATGATT
>CAKVCR010000132.1 GCA_934725835.1 uncultured Odoribacter sp. | reverse complement strand
CAGAGCCTTTAGTGAGAACATCATAAAGTCGTCTGTTTGGCTGAGCATGTACTTCATCAAGCACAAGACCTGATACATTAAGTCCATGCTTGGTTCCAACTTCTGCAGATAGGACTTGATAAAAGCCTGCGTTATCGTAATTAACAATACGCTTTGTGGCACCCATGATTTTGCTACGCTTCATAAGTGCCGGTGTCATTTTTACCATCTGATTTGCAACGTCAAAAACAATGCTGGCTTGTCCTCTGTCGGCTGCAGCACCATATACTTCTGCACTAGGCTCGTTGTCCGCATATAAAAGATATAATGCAACCGCCGCTGCAAGCTCTGACTTACCATTCTTCTTACCAATTTCAACAAAAGCGGTACGAAACTGCCGATTCCCACTATCATCAACAATGCCGAAAACATCTCGTATGATCTGTTCTTGCCATGGTAATAACCAGAAACGCTTTCCCGACCACTTTCCTTTGGTGTGTGTCAAATTCTCTATAAACATAACAGCCCTATCAGCTTTCTTCTCATCATAACGAGATGTCGGCAGCATAAATCTTGTCGGCTGATAGTTCTCTAATCTCGGATAATTCTTTGGCCTTGTCTCTGCCATTAACCATTACCCTCTAAAAGCAAAAACTCCATTTCATCCACCACCGCATCCTGACTGATATTTCCAGCAATCATTCTGCTTCTTGATGATGGTGTCAAACCAAACTCACTACAAAACTTAAGCATGACCTTAAGGTTTGTCTGTGCAATAGATACCTGTGGAACCTGCTGCCAATATCCACTCGGAGTTTTCACAATAGTACCATGCTTCTCGATGAATTCTTCAGCTTCCTTCCATCTTGCATATGACTGACAATAGCCAGCAAAGGCTGCCATATCCATTTCAGTTAAAGTACCAAGCTCTACCATCTTATCTACTAATCTATTCCACTCTGCTTTTGCTTCATCATTAAGCCAGCTCGGACACTCTGGAGCTTTCTTTTCCGGTGTAGGTTCATAAACATTAAGCGATCTCTTTCCTGGATTTCCCTCCAGGACTTTCACCGCTGTTGGCTTTGGCTTTCTTCCTCTTGTAGCCATATCAATCTCCCCTTTCAAAGCATAAAAAAGGACCTCTCGGTCCTTATGTATCTGTAACGAGAAACAGGCCTTCTGGCCCGCCTCCCGGAATTATCTTTTCCAAGTCAGTTATATTCTTTTAATAAAATCGCTAAGGCAATCTGTACCATTTCGTCATTTTCATCCGGTTCCTTAACCCAGCCTCTGTCATATTCAACAATTGTCTTGCCGCTAATCGTAATCGTGAGCTTTGAAACCTTACCTCCATCTATTCCGTAGCAGCTTCCCTCGTTGTAAGCTTTAACCCAATAATGTGCTATTCTGTTGTGTCCATCCTTAGGAATTCCAATTGTTCCTTCATGCCATAATCTACTCATTCCGCGCGCCTCCTTATTTAAGTTCCTTAAAGAATGTATCAACTTCCTCAAGTGTGCTAAAAAAATCTTCGTAAGCGCCAAGGCCGCTTTTCTTAATCACTCTGTAATAACCCTGTCTGGTCTTTAATAATCCAAGTCCCTTATTCTCGGCTATCTGTGTAGCTGTTCTCGTGAGCTTTCCAAGTGTCTTGATTTCCTTGTCTGCTCCCTTTTCAAAAGCGCTTTTGCATCCTGTTTTGTCGATAAATCTCATTTTTCTTTGCCTCCGTTTTTCTTTGTTTTCCCTTTCGGTATGTACATATTCGCTCTAAAACACATATATATCCAGTTAATTCGACTTATATATGTACCAAAGATCTCCGGCTCAAATTGTGTACTATACACACGACCAAAAAGCCCATCCGGGCTCTCTGGCTTTTTCTTAAAGACTAATCTTAAATGCGGGAATTCTTTCCTTTTTACGCTCGCCCTCCATACCAGCTTTCCAGTCATCGTATCGGCTGTTGATTTCGATAAGGCCATCCAACTTGCAGCCTCTTTTCTGAAACTCTGCAATGGTAAGGATCAGGCTTGAGAATGTGCTTGAAATGGTGAAGCTCTCAATTTCAAATCTTCTGCAGTTCTCCAAAATCTCATCGATGTCATAATCCCAAATCACATCCCCGAAGTTTATAAGGTCATTGCCTGCTTCCAGGCTGTAGAAGTATGCATCCCCAAATCTCATGTTACAAGGAATATCTTTCCACTTGGTTCCAACCTCTGCTGCTTTGTCTAATACTTCAATTCTTTTCATCATGGCTATGTGCCTCCTTTTCTTTTGGTAGGTACATATTCGCTCTAAACCAGATATATATCCAGTTATTTATTCACATATGATCAACAAATATGTATTTCAATATTTGTGTACATTATTTATCTTGCGGCAGGAATCTGCTCCATATGCAACCCCAAGGCAGGAACCACAGTCCCAATCAACGTGAATTGTTCCTATATCATCAACACATGTAACCGTACCTATCTCACCCGGCTTGAACTTTCTGTATGAGTCCTGCATTTCCACAAGCTCCACTCTGGTTCCTGGAGGATATGTAGCCTTCAAGCGTTCAATTGTAGCTCTAGAAATTTCAAACATTACTCAGTCACCTCCGGCTTTACAACTCTGTGCTTTTCTCTAAATGCCTTGGCCTGCTCAAATGTTCTAAAAGCTGCATTTCCATCCAAATTCTCAAGAAGAATTTTTCTGGTTGCTTTGTAATCATCACCTTTCATTCCCAGTCTTAAAAGCCAGCCGCGAAATGCGTACTTTTCATTCTCATCATCTGAGGTGTCAAGTTGCACTCTCTTCTGTACTAAAGCCATTTTATTGGCTAGGCTTGCTAAATCCATATAAGCCTTTACTGTTTCACTGTCAGTGCTTACCGGGAACCCGCAAAAGCTAATGCCATCCTCCTCAAAACATAGACCGGCATTTATACTATTGGCATCCACCGCTTCAACTGCCTGCATAAAATTTTCAATTGTCTCAGGTCCAACTTCCTGCAGCTTCTCAAGGAAACGTTCGTTTATTGAAAACGCATCCAGACATCGAATACTTTTGTTTATCAACTTAGCTCTGCTTGCTACCAAGTAGGTAAGGTTCACAAGCGTTTTTCCTGTGTGTCCCTTGTATGGTAACTTAATTTCCAGCACCTCGCGGTCTTCATCCCAGGAGCTATCAATCAAGCCCTCAGTATTTAGTGTTCTAAGAAGTGTAAGATCAGCTTTGCTGTCTTCAACTTCAATGCTTCCGTCTTTCATGATTGTGTAGTCTCCTATCAAATACTTAAATGTAGGTGCTCCCTGATACTCAGGTTTTACTCCTAAATGTTCTGCCAGACTTTTTATGATCTGTTTTCTGCCTGCAACTAATGGTTTAATTAACATATGCAGTTCCTCCTTTTCTTTTGGTATGTACATATATCACTCTAAATGCTGATAATAGCAAGTTATATATGCGCCAAAAGAAAAGAAGTTTTAAGAATTATTCTGAAATTGCAACATCCTTATATGCATAGGTTTTCCCATCACGAATTACAGTGACATTCTCATCACTACCAGCCTGCGCAATAAAGCGCTTTACAATTACATCAACAAACTTCTCATCAAGCTCAATACCATAACAGATACGATTTGTCTGTTCACATGCAATAAGCGTTGATCCGGAACCAAGAAATGGATCCAGCACGATACAATTGCTCATACATGAATTCTGAATCGGATATGACATAAGAGCTACCGGCTTCATTGTAGGATGATCCTTAGAAGTCTTAGGTCTGTCATATTCCCAAATGGTGGTCTGCTTTCTATCTGAGTACCAGTTATGCTTGCCACCTTTTTTCCAACCAAACAAGCAAGGTTCATGCTGCCACTGATATGGGCTTCTACCAAGTACCAATGAATTCTTCTTCCAGATACAGCAACCTGATAAATAAAAACCTGCATCTTTAAATGCTTTACGGAAGTTATATCCTTCTGTATCAGCGTGGAATACATAAATTGAAGCATCGTTTTCCATTGACTGCTCCATATTGACGAAAGCTGCAAATAAGAACTTGTAAAAATCCTCATCAGCCATATTGTCGTTTTTAATTTTTCCGGCAGTCTCTTCTACATTTACATTGTACGGAGGATCCGTAAGAACCATATTGGCTTTTTTGCCTGCCATAAGCACGTCATACGTTTCCGGTAATATACTATCACCACAAACAACTCTATGGGAGCCCAGGCACCAAACGTCCCCCTGCTTTGCTACACTAGGTTTTTCCAGCTCAGCGTCCACATCAAAATCATCTTCCTTTATTTTTTTATCATGAACAGAATTAAAAAGCTGCTCAATTTCAGGTGGATCAAAACCAGTAGTTGCAACATCAAAATTACTATCCTGTAAATCTTTAATCAGATCAGCTAACAGTTCCTTATTCCATTCACCAGTAATTTTGTTAAGCGCAATATTAAGGGCTTTCTCTTTTGTCTTATCGATTTCGATAACGATGCAATCAATTTCTGTATAGCCCAATGCCTGAAGCACTGTGACACGCTGATGACCGCCAATGATTGTCATATCGGAATTAACGATTACTGGTTCAACATACCCAAACTCTGTAATACTATTTTTTATCTTTTCATACTCTGCATCACCTGGTTTTAGTGCTTTCCTCGGATTGTAGGAAGCCGGAACCAGATCAGCTATTTTTAGCTTCTTAAACTCCATCCTTGCTGCTCCTTTCAATTTATCAAAATCATAAAAATAAGCAACTTCGAGGTATTTCTTCTCAAAGTTGCTTACAAGCTAAATCGCATCTTGGTAAAACCTAAACTTTATATAATGATCATGACAACAAAACTTACGTGTCTTATTACCATATGATTCAAAAGCCTCATGGCAAAATGGACATTCACGAATATAAATAGCGCTATTACTCTGCTTTATTTCCTCTCGATGTCCTTTCCAATATCGACGTCTACATTCCTCACAGCAAAATCGCCTAGGTCTGCCAGTTGACGCTTTCTTCATAGGGCCGCCGCAAAATCCACAGGCCTCACCATTTGCCATGAGCTCTTTCATATTCATCTGGACTGCCGATACATAACCAGTTAATCCTCTTGTTTTACAGTAGCTGCGGACGGAATCACGTGACAGCTTAACCATAGAAGCAATCTGCTTATAGCCAATTCCCTGGCTACGAAGTTTTACAATCTGAATGCCTTGTTCTTCTGTCATAGGCTCCTCCTTTCCACAACTAAAAAAGGACCATAATGGTCCCTAATTCAAAACAATTTCACAAAACTATACTGTTATTGCAACCCTCATGTTTAGCCGATTTGCATGCTATTTTCATACCAGCTAGATACCCCCTTTACAATTTCGCGAAAATGCGTGTTTGAGGGGGCATCGGTCTTCAGCAAAACCGCTTGTAGAGATTGCACCCGCCCCTACCCTAGCGCAAAAAGCTATCGTAAGGGGGTTAAAATTTATATTCCGGATTTTTATCTTCATTCCAAGTCTTCTTATCATGACATGGCTTGCAGAGCGCCTGCCAATTGCTCTCATCCCAGAACAACTTCTGGTCACCACGATGCGGTACAATATGGTCAACGACGGTAGCCTCGATTAGTCTTCCCTGCTTCTGACACTCCACACACAATGGGTGGCTGTGTAGGTACCTGACACGAGCCTTCTGCCAACGACTGTTGTACCCGCGCTTGCTAGCGCCGTCCCTGTCGCCTTGGTGCAGAGCCTTGTGCTTGTCACAATAAGGTCCGCTACCGTAAGATACCAATGCCGGGCATCTTGGATGCTTGCAAGGTACGTTTGGTCTGTATGGCATACCATCACACTCCTTCCTAAAGGGAGGTGCGGTGAAAGGATAAAGCCCGCACCCGCACCAAAGATGCAAAGAAAAAAGCCCGCTGGAACAATCTCCAGTAGGCCTTCTACAATTCTTTGCAGTTTAATAATATCACACCTATTTTTGAAAAACATTACCGTTTTTTAGGAAAGCTCCTCACAAGAGTTGCCTTCGGCAATAGCAATATCGGCAATACTTTTTTTATATTGTTGAATTCGATTTAACAGTTCATTATAATATTCTTGAGTAAACCCATTTCCGGTATTATTCCAAGGTTGTCCTATTGGTTCCGGCACAAAACAACTTAAATTTCTCTGCTCATTTTTAACAAAGTTATCAAAATTTTCAAACGATCTTAACCAATAAAATGTATTCGGGAATATATAAGCTCGCGCCAGGTCACATTTTTCCCATACGTTTTTTACAACTTCAGTCGTTAATTCCCTTTTTTCATCCACTATCTCATAAAATGCATATATATCATTTAATAACAAGTCAACTCTATCTTTATATTTTGAACTTCTCATCATATTGATACTCATTGCATATGCCGGCCAATAAAGAACATTAAACATATTTTCCCGAATCATTTTATAATCTTTCACGATATTTCCATCGCAAAATTCTTTTATTTTCTTTATACTACATAAACCATCCTGAGCTAAAAGAATATCAACGCCATCTATTTTAATACTATACTTCGTCTTTATATCTGGATCTTGTATATCATCAATTTTTCCTTCTGAAATTTTTCTTAGATTCTCTTCCACTATTTTGTCATAAAGTTTTTTAGTATTTTCTATTTTCACAGACACAACCTCCAATATGTCAATTTTATCACATTTTCCATCTTTTCAAAACAGATTATATCTGTTATATTAAATCTAGTAGCATTGGTAGCCAGAAAGGAAGGCGCCAATGAAAGAAAGACACTTAAAGATATACGAAGCACCAGGCCAAAAGAGAAACATTCCACGAATAAATCTTCAAGGCGATTGGTTATCAAATCTTGGTTACCATGTCGGTGATCATGTAATCGTATCTTACGATCAAGGTAAGCTCATTGTCGAATTAGATCCTGTAATTCCGGCAAATGCTAACTCTTAGGAATATTTCATTCCATGTTACCCATTATTTTGACTTTATAAAAAATACGTACTCGGCTATCATGCTACATTTTTGTATCTTACAGTTACCGTACCAAAGGAGGTTACTATTGTTTACCACAAAAGAACTACAATCTATTGATCGCAGCTATTTCAATGTGCTTCAGGCAACCTGCATCTGTGTCACACTGCAATCAAAAAACACCAAGCATTACTGGCATATTCTGCACGAAGAATATCCACACTTTAAGACTTGCCAGATTTCACACAAACATAATTATTCCGATGCATATCATTCTCACAGAAATCAACCATCTCTCAAAAAAGCAATGGAAGAAATAAAATCCCATGATGATTTTCAAATAAACGTTAGAGACAAACAAAAAAGAACCCGCCACAACAATTCCATTGCAGCAGGTCGAAAGTTAGCTTAATAATATTCTGACTTGTTCTGATTCTCTTCTCTGATATGTTCTTGTAAGATGATCGATTGCAGCTTTTCTCAGTTTTTGAAGTTTTGTGATGCTTATAAACATTTCTTCTGAAACCTCATCCCAAGTGTGTCCTTCAATCACTAATCCTTGCATGATGCGAAATAAATCCTCCGGAAGATGACTGATTGCTGATTCCAGAAATTCTATCTCCGCATCTAAGGCATAATATCTTTTCTGCATAGGCACAATCAATTCCTCATTGATTCGATCCAGCTTATCCCTGTACCCAAGAGCAATACGAGCTGTTTTATCAGACAGATCACTACTTTGCACTCGTTCCCCATCTGGATGAGAGAAACTCATAGCACTGATCAGTTCATCTGCTGAAAGGAACTCAAAATTCTCAATTTGCTTCTTTAAGTGCTCTCGTTCTCTCACCATCTGGGGATAATCGCTTATTACTTTTTCCACGTATCCTTTCATGAATCCTTTACTCCTTTCGCAAGATTCTTGCTTTTACTGCACGAAGC
>CAKVCR010000131.1 GCA_934725835.1 uncultured Odoribacter sp. | reverse complement strand
CTCCAATTGACTCTGTTTCATACCATTTAAATCCTTTCCTGCAATTTTTACAACCCAGTCTCCCAAAGCCACTTGTTCTTTCATCGATTCCCATACTGTTGTTACCTCAAAGTGTCCATCCACGGGTAAAATATCAACATTCCACGTTTTTAACGTTCTAGCTAAATCATCTTCGCAACTCTCGAAAGGCAGGAAATAAAAACGATTACGGGCATAATCAACTATGACTTTGCCATATTTCAAAATATCAACTCCTATTATGGATATTCCTCCCTTATTAGTTACCGTTTCTATATTCTTGAATGTCTTCCCGACAAAATTCAACGAATTAACCATTATTTTGTCCATTATCATCGTATTATTCCTGTCAAAACCACCAATCCCCACTCCAGCAATACCGACACCAGTATCCATAATTTGAATATAATCCCCATGCTTTAAATCTTCATAATCATCGACTGAAAGCATCAGCAAACCATGAGCTCCTGTATCAAATAACATTTTTTCTTTTCTACACCCCAAACCCACTTCGACAATAGGATGATTAGTTGTTCCTGCAAACATTTCCACTCCATCCGAAAGCTTTAGCCCCAAAGGACGGTAAGGATAATCGATAATCATCAATTGCTCTCGAGAATCAAAAGTTACTACTGTCTGACTGAAAGCATCACTACCTAAAATTCCAGCAACACCCAACTCTTCAAAAAATCCCAATTGCGGAAATATGACACTCTTCATTTGCGACAACCTGTAGTTTTTACTCAACTGTACATTTGATAAAACAGCCTCTTCATAAGCTAAAGCCATTCCATTAAAATCAGAAACGCTACGCGATGTCCCTCCACTCATTGCTTTCATCTGTACTGCCTCTTTCCTCATCGTCCCCGTTTGTCCACCTGTATCTACAATATATTTCACCGTAATGCCATTCACCGTTATAGGAATAATTATCTTACCATAAAGATATTCATAATGAATGGTATCACTAACTCTATTTTTTATCTGTTGAGCATTACAAGTAAAAGTGACCATGCTCAAAACAAACAACATAACAATTATTCGCATAATTTATTTTTTTGATAAACAATCACCTTTCTCCCTGACTGTTTGTACAGTTAATTTTGTCTTTTCTTTTTACTTGATTCTGGGATTCCAATAACAATATACTCTCAAAAATCGTATATGCCGACCAGAATCCCATTAATTTTCGATTCTTATTGTGCCTGTTTACCCGCAGTTACAACAGCATTATAAGCATTCAAAATTCCTCCAGATAAACACAACTCTTCAAACAAAAACAAATCTTGAACCGACTGCCCATTGACTAGCAGTCCTTTTTCTACCTCTACTCCTACTCTGGAAGTAACAGACTTCAACAACACGTCACGCACCTGAGTGCCAGTCAATGCTGGATAATAAGCCTTAACAAGCGCAGCTACACCCGCCGTTGTTGCAGCTGCCAAACCGACTCCTGATCCTGACTTGTAAGTATCACCCATATACGTAGAATATATATCCATACCTGGCGCAAAAAGATCCAACTCTTTTGATCCGTAGTTCGCCTTCATGGAAGGATTTCCATTTTTATCCGAAGGAGCAACAACTATCAGGTTGGTCAGTTCTTTTTCACCATCCATCCAACGGTTTGGGAAAAAAGTATATTTAGACAAATCTTGTGATAATTCACAGACCGGAACAATTACCAATACCCCTTTACTTTCAGCATAACGCAGAGCTTCTAACATCCAAGCCTTCTGCATCGGAGGATACAATGTATTCTGCAATGGCAATACGATCACATCTGAACCATGATCTACAGCATAATTAACAGCCAATACCATATCTTTCACATAAGGGTCTCCACCTGCTGTTCCGACACGCAAACACATCACTTCTGCTTCATCCATAATACCGTTTATTCCCAAACCATTATCCCGTTTCCCTACTATGATACCTGCCTGCATCGTTCCTGTAGCTGCCTCTGGTGTCAACAATATATTATTTCCATAATTTGTATCCTTTATGTCCAGATAATTATCTCCAACAATCTTCTTTCTGCCGTCATCCCCAGCTATTGCTAATAATTTCTTGTACTCATTCTCTCCATTGGTCACCATTGACTTGACAAAATTATTATATACTACATCCAAATCTTCAGTCTGATACACTTGAAAACCTGTACCAATCAAAACAAAAGCAATATCTCTCAATGAGTCTTGCGGAGCCTCAGGATTATAACAAGTCTGAAATTCCTTCGCTGTATATTTCTCAAATCCGGGAAATCTTGTTTCCAGCTCTTTTTTAAATATTTCATAATATTCCTGCACGATATAGCCCATTTTCCAGCCGCTATATCGTCCCGCCAGATTTGACTCCGGCATTACCTGATCTCGATAATAATAATATTCTGCTAAATTATCAGGCGCTGCAACTTGTGTTATCTTTCCGTCAACCACTTTGAAAAATTCCCCGTTACTTGTAAAATAATCTCCATAAAGATTTTTCAAACGCATAAATTCACGGTCGCCTTCCTGCATCAAAGTTTCTACTACCTGTCCATTCTTACCGCCTAAAAAATTCCATCCGTTGATATCATCCACCTTCCCATTCTTATCGTTATCCTTTCCGTCTGCCTTTTCCTTTTTGTTTTTCCAGATTGCTTCCTTGATATCTTCATGCTCAACATCCATACCAGTTCCTATCAAGGCGACGATTGGTCGCTTCTTTAATTTTTTGCCTTTCAGAAATTCATAAGCTTTATTCACCTCCGCTCCATAAACCCCATCCTGTTCAAAAGAACAGTTATACCAATCCAAATCCGACTGTTTTTTTTGCAATTGAGTATTTTGATTCACTAATTGAGCACTCACACACATTACATAAACACACAGTACTGCTAACAGCAAATATTTTTTCATTTTTATCAATTTATTTGTTACAATTATTGTCCATCTCTCACAATTCTCCTTTTCGTGCCTTCAGAATAACTTCTTTGACCTGTTCTCCTCTTAATGTACGGGCCAAAATTTTCCCTTCCTTGCTTATCAGCACGATAAAAGGTATTCCATAAAAACCATACATCTTCTGAATCGTATTAGGCTCATCCCCGATTACAAACCCCTCTTTATTCCATAACATTACCCAAGGCAACCTCTCAACCTCTAACATCCTGCGCCAATCTTTTTCCTGTCGATCCAAAGACACGCTGATAAATTCAAGGTCATCTCTTTTTAGTTCATCATATATCGGCAGTAAATTTTTCATTTCCGCACGACAGGGACCGCACCAAGATGCCCAAAAATCGACCAAAACGAATTTCCCCCGAAAATCGCTTAATTTCACTTTTTTGCCACTCGGATTCACACATTCAAAATCATATGCCATAGCACCTATGGCAAAAGTTCTCAAACTGTCCACTCGCTGAGCCAACCAACTCGCAGAAGCAGAATTCCGTTCCGATTCCGGAACAAGTTCCAATAACATCTTATTGGACTCATAATCCACCATATTAGCCATAAAAGCCAAAGCACTGTACATATTCCCTTTCAACTTCCCCTTCACATCTGGACTTACTATCCGGTTTTTAGCAATCTTTTCCCTCGGTATCCAATTAGATATCGCCCAATAATCATCAATCCCTTCAAAATTCAATGATGTATTCTGAATATTTTTAGCATCATAAAATCCATTAATCGTAACTTCACTATTTGACAGATAAATAGGTTGTGAGGTTTCTCCGATATATAATAAGTATACATCCGGCTGAATATTGACAGTTTCAGTTCTAAATGCCTTACCATTTTCAACTATACAAGATAGCAATTTTTCTCCAAAAATAGAAGTTACTTTCACTTCTACCGACTCCAGCAGACGCAAATTACCAGACAAACTAAATCCAGACTGTGCCATACCAGAACCTGTCCCGACAAGGAACACAAACAATATGTAGGCAAATTTCAACATACAATCGTTTATCATTTAAATACAACATCTCCTATCTTCTGCAAGTCAAAGCCATAATCTGTCTTAAACTTATTCACAAGAAAATCATATTTTCTGCGGATATGTCCGTAAACATCTTTCTTAGGATGCAAGATACCTTTGTTAGTATAATCTTTATCAGCAGGCTCTGCTGTCAATTCATCATAAGGAGTCTGAATAATTGCTTTCAGATAAATTTCAACATCATCCTCTTGCTTGGTATTCGATTTCAAAAATCCTCGTTCATACATATTCTCATTGGTTACTATATCTTCATAATTCATACCATCATAAAATTCTGCAGATTCCGCTATTTCCCCGTTATCAAGCAAACGAGTCAAAAATGTATAATTCACATCGGTTTTAAAAATTGCTTTCTGAGTATTTGTCATGGACAAAACCTTCTGATTCCCCCAATTAAAAGCGAGATAATCATAACCACTAAACACATTACACATTTCTTCTACACCATCTACAGAACGCCAGTCCAATCTGCTACACAGCAACAATTTCAAAGGCAGACAACGAGACAAAGTCGTATCCGGATAAAATTGCAAAAACAAATCCTCCACCAAGTCCAACTGTTTATCCACATAATTTTCATCAGCTACAGCTCCTATCAAGCCGGCACTATACGGATAAGGATACGTACTGCCTTCAGGCGTGGGCTTGGATTCATTCCAGACATTCACCTGCCAATACAATTCCTTTATATCAAACTTATACAGAATAAATGTATTGCATCTCTGATTCCAGTTGACTATACGCTCATCATATTCATGGTCTCCCTGTGGTACAACATAGCCAAATTCAGAATTCTCTGATGGCAATAGTTCATCATCTTTGCTACAAGCCGACAGGCTTATCACTAACATCAACAAATAAATAATATGTAATTTCATAACCATTTTATTAACGTTCATTTTGTTTCAGATAAGGATTGCGCTCCAAAGCCGCTTTGGGGATTGGCAACACATAACGAGTATCTTCCTTTCTCAAGGTCAATTGTTGTTTGGAATTTACATCTACAAAATATTCATGATTCAGTTCTGGCATACCGTAACGCCGCAGATCAAACCAACGGTGTCCCTCAAAACATAACTCTCTTCTCCGCTCGTCTTTATAAAATTGGAACAAATCTTCAGCATCCGCAATATTCACTTTATTATAAACGGTATTCCGAATATCATAACGGTTCTCCCGCAATTTATTCAAGTCATTCAAGGCTGCTACCCGATAATTGTCATCACCAGACTCCTTAAACTTATGAATATATGCCTCTGCCCTGTTCAAATACACCTCTGCAGATCGAATTCCTTGTGCTGCCCAACGAGCATTCTTACCACCTTTAAACCCGTAAGCAGGATAAGTGGTAGGAAGGAATATAGTCCAATCCATCCATATCTCATATCTGAAATACATATAGTAACGTAAATCCAAATGATTGTCGCTATCTGTCGAGAACTCATACAAATCCATCAATGAATTCGAAGCGGAATACGGAGCTGTTGCTATACCTCCGCCACTAGGATAACAACTAAATTCTCTTATACCTCCGCACATCCATATCACCTCATCACTGGTTGCTTCATTATAAACAGACCAGATACTATACCCCTGGTACTGCATGGCATCCACTGGAGCGTTCGATAGTGAGGTCAAAGTAGGTTTTTCCCCCAATACTACGTTTGCCCATTTCAAGGCATTGTCCCAATCCTCCATATACAAATAAACCCTCGTAAGAATAGCTTTGCCTGCCAAAGCACTAATTTTATACAATGACATATCCAACGGGTTTTCCTCCAATAGTTTGATCCCTTTTGACAAATCTTCAATAATCTGTCCGTATACTTCTGCTACTGTATTTCTTTCCATAAAACCATCCTTCACAGCCATCTCCAGTTTCAGAGGAACTCCTAAATTTGTTCTAGGATCCCCATAGTTATACGGCAATCCGTAATAATTCACCAACAGGAAGTAATAATATGCCCGCAACACCAATGCCTGTCCTCGCATATTGTCTTTTACATTCCTCTCCCCCGACACTTTATCGATATAGTCAATGACGGTATTACATCCCATGATATGAGAATAACATTTCAACCAAGTATCATACATGTCATGCATCAATTTCTCATACATATCATCAGCCCAAGAAAACAATGGATACATACTTTCAACAGCCTCTTCCAATGTTTTCTGCCCTCCAGCACCATTGCATTGTACATCATCAGTAAAGAAATCACTGTACACATATTGGAAATAATCCATTGGATAAGCCTCTCCTACCATCACCTGCATCAAATCATCTGTCGTTGTCGGACGGATTTCATCCAAGCTACTCTCTTCTAGAAAGTCACTACATCCTACGACTCCCCACCATAATAAAACAAACAATATCTTTTTCATATTCTACAACATAACATTCATCAAAAACTAAAATTCACACTAAATGTATAATTTTGAGACAAAGGTTGCGAACCGGTTGCCACCTCCGGATCTTTCCCCTTAAAATCTTTATTTACAATCATAAACGGATTGGACACGCTGAAAGAAAAAGCTATGTTCTGAGCAATCTTTTTTATCCATCCCTTCGACAAATTATAAGAAAGCGAAATGTTATTACATCTCAGAAACGAGGCATTTACCACTCGAAGATTTGAATAATTATACAACTCATAACTATATGCACTTGCAAACGGTAAATCAACAGTCCCCCCTTCTTTTTGGAACTCTGGCAAAGAAGGTATCACTGTATTTTTTTCATCGCCCGGTTTCCGCCAACGTTTTACTAGATCTTTAGGCAGATTATTGTATTCATACGGTGTGCTGTTTACCATATCGTTGTCAAACATCTTGGCTAAAAATTTCTTTCCACCGACCGACAAATAAAACGCAGAAGAAAGGGTCAGATTCTTAAAACGGAAACCCATATTCAATCCCGCTGTGAAATCTGGATCCAATTTTCCCATATATTTCATATAAACTGTGGCATCTATCTGTGCTTCTTTGGTTTCAATTCCTTCCAGATTATATTTGGGGACTCCATTATTAGGGTCTAATCCAGCAAAATCGAATGCCCAAAAACCGGATACGGGATATCCTGCCTTGTTCAGATTACCAGACACTGCCTGTATCCAGTGTTCATTTGACACCAACGGACTCGTCACTTTGTTGTAGTTTTTAGAAGTATTCATCCCCACGGTCCAAATAAAATTCTTTGTTCTCACGGGAGCAAAGCTGAAAGCCAACTCCCACCCATAATTCTCTAGAGAACCGCCATTCATCGGCATACTCAAAACTCCGTTTTCATATGGCACTTCCTTATTAATGATTGCATCCGTTGTCTTTTTATGATAATATTCAAACGAACCGTTTATCTTATTCTTCCAAAGCACAAAATCTACACCTGCATTTATCGTTGCGGTCTTTTCCCATTTCAAATTGGGATTGGGCAAACTCTTGATTTTCATTAGATATTCTCCTGTAGCATCCGAAATTCCAGCACTACCAGACGGAATTTTTGCTATCAAATCCGGACCGGCAGCCTCGCTTGCATTCCCCTGATATCCATAAGTCAAACGCAAACTGAATTCATTCAGAAAATCCTGTCCTTCCAAAAAATGTTCACGTCCCATATTCCAGCGCAACCCCATAGACCAGACCGGCAAAAAGCGAGCATCCTTATCCTGACCGAAACGATTGGAAGCATCAGAACGGATACTTGCATTGAAAACATAACGTTCATCAAACGTATAGGTAAAAGCACCATAAAATGAAAGCTTATTGGATTTATTGTCAATTACTGAGACACTAGGCTGACCATAAACAGTATTCGCTATAATTGTCGAACCATTTTGGGTAGTCAAGGGCGGATTCATAATTGTCTTACCTCTTTCTGGCAAGTAACCATAATATATA
>CAKVCR010000130.1 GCA_934725835.1 uncultured Odoribacter sp. | reverse complement strand
TTCCTACGATCTTCCTCTTCCACTTTAGTCGAATCCATTGTTTGCATCTCCAAAACTTCCGGTATCTGTTCTACAGGAAAGTATGGTTTATGAGATGGTGTAGTTATATTATCTAAACTATCCCGCTTATCGTTAGAAACAACACTCTTAGACCCACTCTGATTAAAACCCGTAGCAATAACAGCGACTCTCAACTTATCTCCTAATGAAGAGTCTTTTCCAGAACCCCAAATCACATTTACACTCCGTCCAACTTTTTCTTGTAATGTATCTGTAATCAATGTAATTTCATCCATTGTTACCTCTTTATCACCATAAAGCATATTCAACAATATATTGGAAGCACCACGAATATCGTTACTATTCAAAAGAGGTGATATCAAAGCCTTATTTAAGGCATCCATAGCACGATTCTCTCCCTCTGCTTCTGCAGCCCCCATCAAGGCAACTCCACTATCGCGCATAACACTCTCTACATCAGCAAAATCAACATTAACATATCCTTTCACGGTTATAATTTCTGCAATACTTTTAGCCGCTATCGTCAACACATTATCAGCAGTAGCAAAGGCATCAGACAACTTTAAATCACCATATATCTCACGTAAACGCTCGTTAGCAATTATCAATAAGGCATCAACATACTGCTCCAATTCGTCAATGCCTTCCATTGCTTGTTCAATTTTGCGTTTCCCCTCAAAGCTAAACGGGACAGTTACAATTCCTATTGTCAAAATACCCAATTGCAGACTGACGCCCACGCTCAGGTTGGCATCCTGCTCCACGTCCTTCCGTCAATTCCTTACCAAGTTGCACCCTATTTTTTACCCTGCTCTGACGTAAGGCTTGTATATCTGTATTGCAAACGACAAATTCTACCCCATGAATCCCTTGATTAAACATGTGGTTCACCGCATTACTTCCCCCTCCACCAACACCTATAACCTTTATAATTGATTCTTCCTGTAATTGTTGTGGAAAATCCAAGGATATCATATCATCATCTATATCTATCATATATAAGAAGTCAACATATTAAACAATCTATCAACTGGATACTTAAACTCCTAGAAATTTAGAGAATAAGTCTTTTGTTTTTTTCCATACACCATCTTTAGGTTGCTCATCTACTGGATGTTTGCAAAACAACAATCCTAAGGCCACTAAATATTCAGGAGCGGATAAAACTTCAACTCTTTGTGTCTGAACTCTTTTTACTACAGCTTTATTAACGGGATGCCCAACATAGCGGTTTAACAATAAATCTAAATCCTGCAGACGGCTTCCACCTCCTGTCAATAATACTTCATCATCAGAATTGTCAAAGCCCCACTTTTGCAATAAAAACACTACACCTTCTAACAATTCTTCAACACGACTCTGCACTACTGTTGCAAGGTCTCTATTTTCAATTGTCAAATTTGTATCGGGTATTTGTATCTTTCCATATTTACACGAAGAACGCAGAGCTTGCCCATATTCATACTTTAACTTTCTCGCTTGCTGGGCATTTACTGCAAATGCTAGCATAATATCTTTGTCTATAGTACGCATACCCAATGGAAGGCGAGCTTCATACTCCAACATTCCATCTTGAAATAGTTCCACATTAATACCAGAAGCTCCTAAATCAACCAATGCAAAACTTTTTGTATTCTCCATGTCTAAAGCTTCCATATAAGCTTTGGCTGTTGAATAAAAGAACACGTTACCTATATTATATCCATTAAATAAAGAAGTAATGTCATCCAAATATTCTCGTTGCGCAAGATACACTTGAAAAGTAGCTTCTAACTGCCTGCCTACACAACCTATAGGGTCTGCCACTAAATCACCTCTGTCAACAGAATAAGCAACAGGTATTATATCGACCAACTCTTCACGTTCCTTCTCCATATCCATGCGACAACGTTGTGATGCTGAAACTAAATCATCACCATTAACACACTTTCCCTGAATAGAAACATTCACCGTATGCTCAAACATTCTCAATACCTCCGCTGGCAATACTATATTTAATACATCTACTTCACGATCCTTTATCAATTCAGACATAAAAATATGTATACAATCGCGAACTTTCTCCAAATCATTTATTATTCCGCACTCTATACCTTGAGAAGCAATATGTTTTATGCTCAATAAACGGCATGCACGACCCTCCACTGAAGCTAGCGCCATAACCATTTTTTCAGCTCCCATATCTAAAGATGCAGTAACCATAAGCAGCTTAATTATTTTGATAAAAAATTATCGTTTTACACAAACAACCTGATTGTCAAATTTCAAGTTGACTTCCTTGTAAACATTCCATCCCTTCAAAGTTATACCTTTTTGAAGAAATAATCGCAGATTCTCCATTTTTTTATCTACGTTTTCTAACTTCCCTAGAACAATTCGAAAATTACCGATTTTGGGAATTAAACTAACCTCATCTCTACTATCAACTATAATCTGTTCAATCAAAGCATTCCAAAACCGTTCATTCTTTAAAGTCATAACAAAAGGATATAACTCATCACACGCAAATTTCTTAGAAATATTGCCAGTGGCGACCATTACACGAGAAGTATATTTTTCAGATAACGGCATTACTTTTCCGTCTTCATCCACGTAATATCCTCCACCAGACAAAATCCTTAACACAGGTTTTCGCTGTGTGATATCTACATGAAAATAACCATCTAAACTATAGTAAACTTGTGCGGATTTAACGACCGGATACCTACATAGTGCTTGCTCCATACTATCTTTGTCTATCCTAACCACATTTACACTGCTCAAATCTCCATAATGACGTTTTATTACTCTCTGCACATCCTCTCCTTCAATAAATGCATTTCCCTCTGTATTATCAACAACTACTTGCACTCCTCGGCAGGCTACTTCCCCCAATTTCATCGATGCAAAGGTAAGCACAATCACCAAATATGCAAACAAACAAACTAATAATATATAAGGTAATGCCTTTTTCATAAATGTCCCACTTATATTATTATTTATTAATTCATTTTGTGTTTTAAAATTTCTGTTACACTATTTACTAAACGATCAATATCTCCAGCTCCCATTGTAATTACAATTCCATCACAAAAATCATGCTTTAACCATGATAAAATATCCTCTTTATTCAGAACTACTCCAGGAACCGTTAATTTTTCACATATCATTTTTGAAGTTACACCAGGAATTGGCAGTTCTCGTGCAGGATAAATATCCAACAGCAATACATTGTCAGCCAAACTCAAACTTCGGGCAAATTCTAAATAAAAATCTTTTGTTCGCGAATACAGATGAGGCTGAAATATCACATTCACTTTTTTATCCGGCCATATTTCTTTTACAGAACGCAATGTTGCTTCTATCTCCTTGGGATGATGAGCATAATCATCAATATAAATAATACCAGCTTCATTCACATGAATATTAAAACGCCTTGCAACCCCCTTGAAATTTGGCAATGCTTTACAAATTTCATCTGGTTGTACTCCTGCTTCTAATGCCAAAGTAATTGCTATCGTTGCATTTTCTACATTTAAGCGCCCGGGTACTCCTAATCTCAAATTCTTAATCTCTACTCCTCTACCATAATAATCAAACAAACAAAGCCCATTATCTATACGTAAATTATCTGCTCGAAAATCTGACTTCTCATCAACCCCATAATAGCCTGTCACTCCTACATCCAATAACTTTAATCCTTGCTTTAGAAATAAAACACCATCTGGCGATACCAACTGCGCAAAACTTTTAAATGCCTCTATCAAATTTGCCTTATTTTGGTAAATGTCCAAATGATCTTCATCCATTGAAGTAATCGCTGCTAATGTCGGACGCAAGTGTAAAAAAGAACGATCAAATTCATCTGCTTCTATCACTATATAAGGAGAATGAGCATCAAGCAATAAATTTGTCCCAAAATTCGCAGAAATTCCTCCCAAAAACGCATTACATCCGATTTTTGACTGTCTCAATAAAAAAGATGTCATCGTTGATACAGTTGTTTTACCATGAGTACCTGCTACACAAATCGCTTTCCCTTGACGTGAAATCATACCCAATACTTCTGCTCTTTTATGTAATTCAAAACCTGCTGCACGGAAAAAAGACATTTGCTTATTATCTTCGTGTACTGCAGGAGTATAAACAAGCAACGTAGTATGTCTATCACGAAATTCAGGAGCAATCGCTTCAATCTCATCATTATGATTGATATCTATTCCTTCCTCTTCTTGCATTTTTTGTGTCAGTACAGATGGAGTTCGATCATACCCTCCAACCCGATAGCCTTGTGCTTTAAAATAGCGCGCAAGTGCACTCATGCCAATACCCCCAATCCCAATGAAATACACATTTTTTATTGATTCATCTATAATATGTGTCATATCTTTCCTATTATTTACCGACATTTATAATCTCCATAATCTCCTTTGCAATCTTTACATCCGAATCGTGAACAGCCAACTTGCCAATCTGATTTCTTAAATCATCCATTTTCGCTTCATCTGCCAACAAGGATGTCAACACATCTCCCAATTTATCCTCAGCTTCAACATCCCGTAACATAATTGCAGCCCCTTTATTTACCAACGCCATAGCATTCTTCGTCTGATGATCCTCTGCCACATTAGGAGAAGGCACTAGTATTGCAGCCTTACTCAATAAACACAATTCTGAAATAGTTCCTGCTCCTGCGCGCGCAACAACAACATCAGCACATGCGTAAGCCAAATCCATGCGCTTCAAAAAAGCTGTCAGACAAACATTCTTTGGTAAACCTTCACGCAATTCTTTATTCAAATCATTGTAATAATAACTACCACACTGCCACAATATTTGTACATTATCCCAATTCGCAATACTATTTAAATGTTTCTTTACAGCTTTATTCAAAGTTCCTGCTCCTAGACTTCCTCCTGTCACTAAAATTGTTTTCTTCATAGAATCCAAGCCATAAAATTGCATACCTTCTTCACGCTTATTCTGAATCTGCAATAAATCTTTTCTTACCGGATTACCCGTAAATACGATTTTATTCTTTGCAAAAAAACGCTCCATACCATCATAAGCTACACATATCTTACATGCATATTTCGACAACAATTTATTTGTTACTCCTGCATAAGAATTCTGCTCTTGTAATATCAAAGGTACACCTGCTTTCGCTGCCACACGACCAATAGGACCACTTGCATATCCACCAACACCTACCACTACGTCGGGTTTAAAATCCTTCAAGATGCGCTTTGCCTTGCGTAAGCTTTTCCACAAATTAATCAGTACTTTTACATTTTCAAATGTCAGTTTTCTCTGTAAACCTCTCACTGGCAAACCTACAATCTGATAGCCAGCCTCTGGCACTTTTTCCATTTCCATTTTTCCTTCAGCACCGACAAATAATATTTCGACATCAGGCATTAAACGCTTCAAAGCATTTGCAATTGACAAGGCTGGAAAAATATGCCCTCCAGTACCTCCTCCACTGACAATAATTCGCTTCATATCTATTATTTTTAACTTTTCAATACATTATTTTAAACCCCCGCTTCTTCTACCTCTTCTATTTAATTCATGCAACACTGTCCGTCCTTCTTCTTGCAATTGTTCTTCTAAGCCAGACAAACCGTTTTCGTCTATCTCACCAAAATTTTCAGAATCTAAACCTTCATCTAATCCTCTCTTCTTTCGTCTTGTCGGTCGTCTTCTATCGTACTTTTCCGTAGTATAATTTTCAAAATCTTCACACTCATCAGATTTTTCAAAATCATGCTTCTTCGCTTTATACGGATTTTTTGCATTTTCTTCAACAAGGCCTTCAGGAGAAAAGCTATAAGCAATATTTAATATTATTCCTAAAGCTGCCAAAACAAACCACAATGACGTGCCTCCCATACTAACTAATGGAAGAGTCTGACCAGTTACTGGCAAGGCTCCCACGTTCACTGCCATATGAAACATCGCCTGCAATACAATAGACACTCCAAGACCAATAACCACCAAAGCCGGAAATATTTCAGGTCCTCCTCGATTATTCAAATGTTCTGTTTTCAAAGTTCTATGCGCAATTACCCCAACTCTAAACAAAATAATAGTATAAAGCAGAAATATAAATATCCCACCCACTAAACCATACTCTTCAATAATAATAGCATATATAAAATCAGAATACGGATGAGGTAAGAAGTTCCTTTGTATGCTATTACCGGGACCACATCCGGTCATACCTCCTTTTGCAACAGCAATATGAGCTTGATCTGACTGATAATTATAATTTTTACCCTTATCCGTATCTCTGTCTTTATCTACCCATGCAACCAAGCGCCCTACAATTGTTCCTATACGACCAGCTTTTTGAACAGAAGGGAACGTCATTCCTAGAACAACGACAAGAGCTATAAAGCCGACACCTATTCCCATCCATTTAAGCAATAACAAACCTCGAACTCTTCCTACCCAACACATCAACAAACAAACTAGAGCAATTAATATAGAAGTAGAAAAATTATCCAAAAAAATCAAAAAGATAACCATCAGAGGCATCCAAAAAAACTTAAGGACCTCCGGAGAACATTGATCTGCTTTCTGATATTTGGAAAGTAATTTTGCAGAAAATAATACAACGGCAATTTTTGCAATTTCAGAAGGCTGAAAAGTGCTGCCTATTATAGGGATAGGCAACCACCGACCAGCACCATTGATATTTTTTCCAGCAAAAGCAGCGCAAGCAACTAAGCCAGCTGCAAAAAGAAGAATTTTTCCCGCATTATTATACAAAAATCTGCACGAAAAAAAGCGCATTCCCCACATAATTACAAGTCCAGAAACACATAATCCCAACTGCTTAAAGAAATAATGCCAGGTATTACCACCCTGCTCAGAATATGCCAATTTTCCTGTGGATGAAAAAATCACCAACAAAGAAGTTAACATCAATAGTATAACTATACTCAACAGGATAATATCCCCTTTCAATAATCTTTTTGCAATGTTTTTCATACAAACCGCTCATTCAAAGTTTCCGAACTGCATCTTTAAACAATCGACCTCTATCCTCGTAATTCTTAAATAAATCAAAACTTGCACAACAAGGAGACAACAACACGGTATCTCCTGTTTCTGCCCATTGGCGTACCGCCTCCATTGCTTCTTCTAGGCTTGCCGTATCAACCACTTCACACAATGGACTAAATTCCTGCACCAATTTACGGTTATCTACCCCCATACAAATCAAAACCTTCACTTTCTCGCGCACAAAATCAAACAATACGCTATAATCATTGCCCTTATCTGTCCCTCCCGCAATCCACACAACAGGAGCTGTCATACTATCAAGAGCATACCAAGCAGAATCAACATTTGTTGCTTTAGAATCATTAATGTAAGTAATTCCATTCTTCACCATAACTGTTTCCAAACGATGTTCCACCTGAGGAAAAGTTTTCAACCCATCTACAATCTGTTCAGACGTCAATCCCAACTGCATACATGCCAGAATAGCAGCCATTGCATTATAGACATTATGCCGTCCTTTGATTGTTATATCATTTTTATTAATTTGGAATTCCTTATCATCTAAAACAGCTTTTATCAAATCTCCATCCATCCAGGCTGCACAATTTTCACCCTTGCTCCCATACGTAAAACCTACACACTTGGGTATAACAGACAATGTTTCCAATTTATCTACGAGCACTTCACTATCTTGTCCGTAAATGAACAAATCTTCTGTACGCATATTATTTAATATACGAAATTTAGAATTAATATAATTCTCAAATTTATGGTCATAACGATCTAGATGGTCTGGTGTAATATTTGTCAACACTGCAATATCTGCTCTAAAACGGAACATTCCATCCAACTGAAAACTTGATAACTCTACAACATATACTTTATGAGCATTTTCAGCAACTTGAGCAGCCAAA
>CAKVCR010000129.1 GCA_934725835.1 uncultured Odoribacter sp. | reverse complement strand
GTCCGGACCGATGCCTGTCGATACGACAGAAATACGATGGTCTTTATAACGGCCTGTGATGGTACAAAATTCCCGATTGCTTTTTTTCAACTCAATTGAATCAAAGTGAGATGCAATCATCTCAACCCGGCCGGGATCGCCGACGAGAATAATGTCGTTTGCCAAATCTTCCGGATGCAAGTGAAGGTGGAAAATACTTCCATCTGGATTTGTTATTAATTCTGATGATTTTATTGTTGTCATATTTTGGTCTTTTCGTTTTTTATATTCGCAGTCAAATGTACGGAAAATATGCTAATCTTACAATTTCGCTTGCTAACATTCTTGAGACAGTCCTTTTCTTTGCAAGGAAACTGAAACATCTTCGTAATATTTTCATGTTTCAAAATAAAAAGTTTAAATTTGCCGAAATTTTTGATACCATGGAGTTTAAAGCAAAAGATATTGCAGCACTTTTACAAGGTACGGTGGAAGGTGATGGAGAGGTGCTGGTAAGAAACGTTTCCAAGATTGAAGAAGGAAAGCCGGAAACATTGGCATTTTTGGCTAATCCGAAATATGAACATTACATTTACACGACGGGAGCGTCGGTGGTGTTGGTTAATAATAGTTTTGTGCCGTCACAGCCTGTGCCGTGTACAATGATTCGTGTGCCGTCTGCTTATGAGGCGATTGCTGCTTTATTGCGGATGTACGAAGAAATGATAAAGCCGAAACCACAAGGAATAGAACAGCCCTCTTTTATTGCCGAAGGTGTTCAGATGGGTGAGAATCCGTATGTTGGAGCTTTTGCTTATATTGGCAAAGGAGCTAAAATCGGAAATAATGTAAAGATTTATCCTCAAGTATATGTAGGTGAAGGAGTAAAGATTGGTGATAACACAACATTGTATGCCGGAGTGAAAGTGTATTATGGGTGTGTCATCGGAAATAATTGTACTATTCATGCCGGGACAGTGGTTGGTGCTGACGGTTTTGGATTTGCACCTGCCGGAGAGGATTACAATAAAGTGGCACAGGTTGGTAATGTAGTCATAGAAGATTATGTAGAAATCGGAGCTAATACTTGTATTGACCGTGCTACGATGGGGTCTACAAGAATCAGTAAAGGAGTTAAATTGGACAACCTGGTGCAAATAGCACACAATGTGGTAGTGGGAGAGAATACGGTAATGGCAGCTCAGTGTGGTGTTGCAGGAACAACAAAAGTAGGTGCCCATTGTATGTTTGGAGGACAGGTGGGAATTGCCGGCCATTTGAAAATAGAAGATCATACCATGTTGGCAGCACAGAGCGGTGTATCTAATGATATTCCTGCCGGTTCCGTGTTTATGGGAGCTCCCGCCTTTGAGGTAGGAAAATATCGTAAATGTTACGTATTGTTCCGAAAATTGCCGGATTTATACAGACAGTTGCGCGAATTGGAAAAAGAAATACAAACAATAAAGGCAAAACAATAATGACAGTAAAACAGAAGACACTGAATGGTGAATTTTCTCTGAGCGGAAAGGGATTGCATACAGGAAAAGAAGTATGTGCCGTATTTAAACCGGCAGAGGAGAATACAGGCTATGTAATTGTGCGTACCGATTTGGAAGGAGCCCCGGAGATACCGGCTTTGGCTAAATATGTTGAATTTGCAGATCGCGCAAGTTGCCTCCTGAAAGATGGAGCTCGAGTAATGACTTTGGAGCATGCCATGGCAGCTCTGTATGGCTGTGGTATTGATAACTGCCGTATTGAGTTGAATGGAGAAGAATTTCCGATATTGGATGGAAGTGCCCGTTATTATATTGAAGCTATTGAAAAAATAGGATTGCAGGAGCAGGAAGCAGAACGTCGTTATTTTACTGTAAAGAAACGTATGGAGTTCTGCAGTGAGGATGGAAAAACTCGCATAACAGTGGTTCCTGATTCCGGATATGCTGTGAATACCGTTGTTGCATACGACTCTCCTTATCTTAAAATGCAATATGCCTCTTATGTTGAAGGTGTGACTGATTTTGCAAAGGAAGTAGCTCCTTCTCGTACTTTTGTCTTTTTGCGAGATGCTGAGGCATTGTTGGCAAATGGACTGATTAAGGGCGGAGACTTGAGTAATGCGATTGTTATTGTCGACCGTAAGATGGAACAGTCAGAAATTGATCATTTGGCTCAATTGTTCGGTTACGAAAATATTCAGGTGAAGGAGGGGGTTCTCAATAACCTCGAATTATATTTTGATAACGAACCGGCACGTCACAAAATGTTGGATGTGATAGGTGACCTTGCATTATGTGGTCGTTTTATAAAAGGACGTGTAATAACAGAGCGTCCGGGACATAAGGCAAATGCCTCTATGGTTAAGATGCTGTACAAGGAAATCGTAGCAGAAGAGCGCGAGGATGCTTATCCTGCTGATTTGGATGTTATAACGGATACTCCTATAATGGATATAAATAAAATCCGTTCATTGCTGCCGCATCGTCCGCCATTCTTGCTGGTTGACAAAATTTTCCGCTTGACTGACAATATGGTAATCGGATGTAAAAATGTTACAATGAATGAGCCTCACTTTGTTGGTCACTTCCCGGAAGAGCCTGTGATGCCTGGTGTCTTGATGGTGGAGGCAATGTCACAATGTGGCGGTATTTTGGTATTGAACAGTGTGCCGGATCCGGAGAATTATTCAACCTATTTCATGAAAATTGATGGCGTGAAATTCCGCAATAAGGTGGTTCCGGGCGACACGTTGGTATTCAAGTTGATTACCACCGCTCCGATTAAACGTGGCATTGTCCAGATGAAAGGATATGCCTATGTGGGTAAAAAATTAGTATGCGAAGGAGAATTTATGGCTCAAGTAGCAAAAACAAAAAACTAATAATTATATTTGCAAACTGAATTTTATTCAGACACATTTAGTTATTCATTAAATAAAATACGAATGAAACAACCGTTAGCCTATGTTCATCCGGAAGCGCAGATTGCTGACAATGTGGTGATAGAGCCTTTTGTGACAATTGATAAGAATGTGGTGATTGAGGAAGGTACGCGCATTGGATCGAATGTAACTATTATGGAGGGGGCACATATTGGTAAAAATTGTAAGATTTTCCCGGGAGCGGTAATTTCCGCAGTGCCACAGGACTTGAAATTTAGAGGTGAAAAATCAATTGTTAGAATTGGTGATAATACGACTATCCGTGAATGTGCCACAATCAATAGAGGTACTGCAGCGAGAGGAATAACAGAAGTCGGTAACAACTGCCTGATTATGGCATATGCTCATATCGCTCATGACTGTTCTGTCGGTAATAATTGTATTATTACCAACGCATGCCAGTTGGCGGGAGAGGTTGTTGTTGAAGATTTTGCTATTCTGGGTGGTATGACAGCAGTACATCAATTTGTGCATATCGGTAAACATGCCATGATTCAAGGAGGTTCGCTGATTGGTAAGGATGTTCCTCCTTACGTTAAAGCCGGACGTCTTCCTCTGTCTTATGCGGGGGTAAACTCTATCGGTTTGCGTCGTCGCGAGTTCTCCAACGAAAAAATCAATGAAATTCAGGATATCTACCGTATCCTTTACCAGTCCGGTTTGAATTTCTCTGATGCTATTGAAAGAATCGAAGCTGAAATGCCGGCTTCTAAAGAGCGTGACGAAATTATTCTCTTTGTGCGCAATAGCAAACGTGGAATCATGAAAGGATACTTTGGATAGTGTATCTTTGATATAATAAATAAATCCGAGTAGGTAACTGCTCGGATTTTTTATTTTCAAATAAAAGACCTTCCGGGAATTGGAAGGTCTTTATGATTAAAGTTTCGGTCCTGCTGCGACCAATGCCTTACCGGCTTCGTTTCCGGTAAATTTATCAAAGTTCTTGATGAAGCGCCCTGCCAAATCTTTTGCTTTTTCTTCCCATTTGCAAGCACAGTCGTATGTGTCGCGCGGGTCAAGAATCTTCGGATCAACTCCCGGTAATTCTGTCGGGACTTTGAAATCAAAGAACGGAATGTTTTTAGTCGGAGCCTTATCAATAGAACCGTCCAGAATGGCATCAATGATACCGCGCGTATCTTTAATAGAGATACGTTTGCCTGTACCGTTCCAACCGGTATTGACTAAATATGCTTTTGCTCCTACTTTTTCCATCTTCTTAACCAATTCCTCTGCATATTTTGTCGGGTGCAAGCTTAAGAATGCTGCTCCGAAACAAGCAGAGAATGTCGGAGTCGGTTCTGTAATGCCTCGTTCAGTCCCGGCTAATTTTGCTGTAAATCCGGACAGGAAGTAATATTGTGCCTGCTCAGGAGTCAAGATAGATACAGGAGGCAACACGCCAAATGCGTCAGCCGACAGGAAGATAACCTGATGTGCATGCGGTCCCTTGGAGATTGGTTTCACGATGTTCTCAATGTGGTAAATCGGATAAGAAACACGAGTGTTTTCAGTTACGCTCTTGTCTGTGAAATCTATTTTACCATTTGCATCAACAGTCACATTTTCCAATAAAGCATCGCGTTTGATTGCATTATAGATATCCGGTTCGCTTTCTTTGTCCAAGTTGATAACTTTTGCATAGCAACCGCCTTCGTAGTTGAATACGCCCTCATCGTCCCAACCGTGTTCGTCATCACCAATCAGCTTGCGTTTAGGATCGGTAGATAATGTCGTTTTACCGGTACCGGACAATCCGAAGAAGATAGCAGAATCAGTACCTTCCATATTGGTATTTGCCGAACAGTGCATTGATGCAATGCCACGTAACGGGTTCAAATAGTTCATGATTGAGAAAATACCTTTTTTCATTTCTCCACCATACCAGGTGTTCAGGATAACCTGCTCATTGGTTTTCAAGTTGAACACTGTTGCCGTTTCAGAGTTAAGCCCCAATTCCTTGTAATTTTCAACCTTTGCTTTCGCTGCGTTGAATGAAACAAAGTCTGGCTCTCCGTAGTTTGCCAATTCTTCGGCAGTAGGACGGATGAACATGTTGGTAACAAAGTGTGCCTGCCATGCAACTTCCATGATGAAACGCACCTTCAAACGAGTAGCAGCATTTGCACCGCAGAATGTATCTACAACGTACAGACGTTTGCCGCTCAACTGTTTTACGGCTTTAGCCTTTAAGTCTGCCCAGGCCTCTTCAGTACAAGGCTTGTTATCGTTCTTGTATTCATCAGAAGTCCACCACACAGTGTCTTTACTGGCTTCGTTCATAACGAAGAATTTGTCCTTAGGAGAACGTCCGGTATAGATACCTGTCATTACGTTTACAGCTCCCAATTCTGTTACCTGTCCTTTTTCGTAACCCTCCAGCCCGGGTTTTGTTTCATCTGCATATAATACTTCGTAAGATGGATTGTGAAGAATTTCTTTCACATCCGTAATGCCATACTTGCTTAAATCTAGTTTTGACATAGTAGTAAATTCGTTAAGTTATCTATTAGTACTTTTTTTCTGTAATTATACGGACAAAGTTAGCAAAGATTTCAAATTAAAATAGCTTTGTCATGTTTAATAACCTTGGTTTAACATTAATTAGAGGTTAAACCGATAACGCTCGGCAGTCAGGCGTACAAATTTATCTTTATATTCTCTGTTGAGAATATCTGAAAAATACTCCTTACTGAAGAGGCTGTTTTTTTTGTTTATAATGAGATGTTTTGCCAATGCTGTGAGGCTTGCCACCTGTTGCAGAGCCAGTCCTGAGTCAAGAAACTCTTCAGCGAGCTCCACCAGTTGAGGGTGTTTATATAAATAAACAGAACCAAGATATCCTGCAATTTCTGCATTTAGGCAATTGTTGAATAATTGCGTAATTTTTTCTTTATTTATGTCTGTGGGTATAAGGAAGCATGCGACAATCTGTTCTTCACGTTTTTCGGTATTCCATAGCAATTTGGCCAATTGTTCATTGGGTGTATAGCGAACTGCCAGCTGTTTCAGAGAAACAAAACTGGCTCCAATTTGATGACTGGTTTCTGCTCCTATGGTTTTTAGGCTATCAATGGTGCCTCCGCTTTGCAAGCGCCAGATTCTTCGTTCAAGTTCTTTAAATTGTGAGTCTGCCGTTTTGTCAATAAGTTCAAAGTCCATGATGTATTCATTAGTTTCTTTTTATACCAGCAACTAGAATGCCATCTTTGGGTATTGTATGCAAATTTAACAATTATTTTGATATCAACGTCGCATGAGCCAAAAACCGATAGCAGTGAATAGTAGCCCCAGACCGATGCTGGCGCCGATATTCAGAAATAGTAATGCGTATGCTTTAGTGGTTAGCAAATTTAGATTATCCATGGTAAATGTGGAGAAAGTAGTAAAGCTGCCACAGAAACCGACAATGAAAAGCAGGCGCTGGTGTGCCGGAAATAATGGCACTCCGGAAAGCCATCCGCTAAGTAGTCCGATAATAAAACAGCCGGACATATTGACCATGAATGTCCCCCAGGGGAAAAGAGAGGGTATCAGTTGCTTAATTCCGGCAGACAGAAGATAGCGAGAAATGCCTCCGGCCATGGAACCGAGACCTACCAGTATAATGTTTTGTAGCATGTTGTCATTTTTGTGCAAAAATATGTTATACAAATCACTTTTGACGCAACTTTATGCGGAAAATTTCGTCTTATCTATGTAATTTAAAATGAAAACAACGATGAAAACAGGAATTTTAAAAGCATTTGTACTATTGTCTTTTATAGCAGCATCTTTTATGGGCTGCAATGATGGAGATGACAATTATTATGTGGTTGCCGGAGATTCGTGGGTGAGTTACGGTAGCTTGGAACAGGTGGGAAAAGATAAAAATGTAGGGTGGGCAATTCGTAGGGATGACGGAAGCCGGTTGATTGTAGCGAAAGGACTGAGAGTGGAAGGAAGAGACCTTAAAGAAGGTATGCGCGTACATGTGAGATATTCGATATTGGAGAGTGTGCGGGATGCAGAAGGATTGGAAGGTTACATGAACTATTACATCCATCTGTATAGTTGTAAGGAAGTATTGACCAAACAGCCCGTGAGACAATCTTTTATTGCAGCCAACGAACCCCATCGTCAGGATAGTATCGGAGACGACCCTATCCGTGTCATCGGTGCTTGGTTCGGAGGAAAATATCTGAATGTTGAATTTACAATGCCTATGAGAGAAAACTCAAATGAAAAACTTTTAATAAATGTAGTGATGGATGACGTACAATTCCATAACGACTCCGTCTATTTGACCTTGCGCCACAATGCTTACAAAGACCGACCGGCTGCAGGCGAGAGTGTTTGGGGAAAAGGTTATGTGTGGAAAGTCGGCAATGTTTCGTTTGATTTGACCTCTATCCTGTCGGATAATGCAACGTCTGTTCCCGTAAAGTTGCTGTGGAAAGAATATAAGAAGAATTCATCGGAAACGGAACAAAAGAGTGATAGCGGCTTGTTCTCGTTGGCTTCGTGGACGGTGAAGTCTGCTCCGGTCGGATTAAATCAGATGCCTGTCAACCGGAAAGATAATGATTTTTGCGATTTGAATTGCTATTGATTGCGGAAATAGTTGACAAAGTATATCAAAAAGCGATATTTGGGGGTTATAACGTGTTGCGTTTTTTATTAGTTTTGCGTGTAATCATTAATTGATATCGTTATGTTGAAAAAAAGTATTTTGTTACTGGCATTGTTTAGCAGCATGTTTTGTATGTCGGTCATGGCACAGGATTGGAAATCTCTATTGGGAGGTGTGGCAAAAAATGTGATTGGTGATAAACTGACGACAAGCCAGTCTTTGATAGGAACCTGGAATTATACAGGTCCGGATTGCAGCTTTAAATCAGAGCAGCTGTTGGCTAAAGCCGGAGGAGAGGTCGTTGCTGTAAAGGTGGAGGAAGAGTTGTCCAAGGTATTTGACAAATTGGGATTGAATGCTTGCAGTTATACATTCAATTCAGACAGTACCTATTC
>CAKVCR010000128.1 GCA_934725835.1 uncultured Odoribacter sp. | reverse complement strand
GCACAATACATATTCATCGAGTGAATTTGCAAAGAGGTTGGTAAAGTATTTTAAAAAACAATATGATATAGAAATAAGGATATATTACATTACCTATATATGAACAAGGTAAACATCATGTTAGTGAGCCAGCAGGTGAAGTCAAACGTATAATTGCTGGAGAAATGTCTGAACAAGAATTTTTAGGAATAAAAGATTCTATAACAATCCCAATGACACAAAGAGAACTTGCTCGCATAGGATTATTACCAGAAGATTTCAAATGGCAAGAAAGGTCATGGACAGAAATAACAAGAGCAGATATTGCAGATGCTGATAAAAAGCAAGAACTAACAACCACAGAAGTTGGAGGAATAAGAGGATTAATAGATAGATTTAAAAAATTCTTTAAAGGTGAAAAATAATGGTTGATTATAACAAAAGATTAGTTGAAGTGGATGAAGTTCTAAACTATTTATCTGATGAAGATTTAGAAAAAATCCCAGAAGAAATTAGAAATTTAATTAAAGAAAATAAAGATAAAGATTATGTATGGCAGTATGACGAAACAAAACCACTAAAAGAACAAGGTTTAAATCGAGATACAATAGCTTTTCTATCTTACTTAAATATGGAATACTTACTTAACGAAGAACAAAAAAAACTAATGGAACAAATCCATAAATATAATGAAGAAAAAGCTGAAGCAGAAAAGCAAAATAAGTATTCTACTCAAGATTTATTCAAAGATAAAAAAGAGATTAAATCACAAATTACAGAAAATACAAAAAATACTAAAATGATAGTTGTTAAAGAAAACTTTTTTACTAGAATTATTAATAAAATAAAGAGTTTATTTATAAAAAATAATTAAAGCCTTTTTAAGAATGAATGGAAATATCTATTCATTCTTTATTATTATGCTATTTTAGATGTATTTTCAATAGTTTCTTCTAAAAAATTTCTTTATTAGATTTATAATTTTATGTATTAATGTATCTTTTTTTATTGTAGTTAATGCTATTTCTTGCACATTTTCTTGCTCTTCTAAAACTGTCGCACTTCTTTTGAACATGTTTTCTGGATTATATTTCACTTTAAGTTCTTTTTGATATTCTACTTCATTTTGTGATATTTTGTTTAAAGTTAATTTTTTTTCTTCTTCAGTTGCCCAATATTTTATATATAATATGGATAAAATTGTTTTTGTTTTTTCAGAAATCTTTTGTTCTGTTATTGATTTATCTGGATTAATAATACTAATATAGTTTTTATTTGCAGAGTTTTCAAATGCTTTAATTAATTTGTTTGGAATTCTATTTTTTAATTCCATTGGAATATATTGAAATATATCTAAAATTTCGGCAGAAGCCTGCATAAATTCGCTTGTCATTTGTGTTCATCTCCTTTTTTACTATATTCAGTTTCATTAGTCCTTACAGAATAATATGATTCTATTTTCTTTATCATCTCTTCTATATTTGTGTGAGTTTGAAGTTCTGAAAACTTGCTTACACCAGATAAAAAATCTTGTCCAATTTTACTCACTTGTGAAGTAGCTTTACTTTCTTTATCTAATTGCTCGTCTAATCTATCACATAAGTTTTCTTCATTACTATTCAAAATCATCCAACCTTGCTTTTTCGCAAAATCAATAATCCTTTTTAATATCAACAAACGATTAGGTCTTTCAATAAGGTCTTCATCTACAAACCATTCTGGGCCATATTTTTCTAAATCTTCTATAATTGTTTCAAATGGAAATGCAATACCAACAATTCTATTTAGAGGAATAGGATTAGAAGTTCTCCATTCATCTATTAGATTGGTATATAATAATGAATAATCATTTTCTGTACCTAATGGGGTTTTACTTGCTTCTATATCAGGCAATATTACAAAAAACATACAATTATCAATCCATCCATCTCTTGCAGAAGTTAATATGTTTCCTTTATTGTTATAATCGTAATCTTCATTTTTTCTATATAAACATAACCTATTAATAGTTGTATTTTCATCAATTTGTATTGGTCTTGGACGTATAGCCCCAGAATTAATAATTTCTTCAATAGTTTCTATTCCTGCTAGTCCAACCCACTGTTCAATACCATGATAATAATATCTTTTCATCATTATTCTCCTCTTAAATCTGTTGGCTTTCCGTCTTTTCCTATTGGTTGTTGAGTTCTATTTATATTTGCAGCCCCATTTCTTATATCATCAATAGTAGAATCAATTTGTGTTCTATTTTGTGCTTGAGCAATTTCTTGAATACCATCTATAAATCCTTCCGATATTTTTGGTTCGTTTAGAAGCGTTAATTCTTCTCTTATTTTTAATAATTTTTCTTTTATTTCTTTAAAATATCCGCCGTTCATGCCTCTAATAAAGCTATCATGAGGGTATCTTCCAATTCTATGATTTTCTCCAAAATCAAAAATAGGATATTTTTCTGCAAATTCTTCAAAGTTTTCTGATTCATTTGCAGCTTCAAGAAATGTATCTATTGCTTTAATTAGAGAGCCACCATTTTGTAAAATCCAATTTTCTACACCACTTCCGCCAAGTCCTCCAAGTTCAGTAGCGCCATCACTTCCCGTTTTTTTATATAATCCATTTTCTTTAAATTTTTGTTTAGCAAGAACAATATTTGCTATTGTATATCTATATCCTTCTGGATTAGATTTTTTTAACCCGTTTAATCTTTCTGCAATGCACATATCAGTAGAATATCTTACATGTTCACTTTTTGGCATAAAAGTAACATCTAAATCTACAGGGCTTTCAAGTCCTTCTATTGCAACTTTTTTATATCTGAAATCTCCTGCATTAGTCTCATCTGATTCTTTACCTCTATCTGCAAAAGCTTTTCTCAAAGCATTTTTGAACACCTTTAATTTTTTAGGATTATCAATGATTTCTTTATCTAGTTTTAATGTAAAATCAAAATCTCCTCCACCAGGCATATTTGTTCCTCTACCAGTAGAACCAGTATCTATAAGTTCAACGAAACCAGAAGACATATCTCTTGAAAGTTCAGTTCTTAAGTCTAATCCTATTTCATCTTCAGATAAAGCTTTTTTTACTACTTCTTCAATTGCAACTCTTTTTGTTCTTGCCTCCCTCATATTACTTGGTTCATCACTATTATCATTAAAAAGTTCAGCTGTTAATTGACTAGCTTCTTGGGTATATGCCGATTCATCCACAGCAAATTCTCCAGCATCATAATAATTTAACCCTTGCATTTTATCTCTTATAGCCTTGTAGTCATCTGGTGTAAATACAATTTTCCCAGTATCCCTATCTACAACTGGAATATATGTTCCGTTCATTGCAAGTTCGTACCCATAGCGTTTATCATATCTATCTACTACAATATAATCTATGTCTGAAACTCCCACACCAGTTCTAATTAATCTATGATCTGAAGCATAAGCTCCATCATATACCTCATATTTTCTTTCAGAATAGTCTTTTCTTGCTCTAGCACTTACTCTTCTTTTAATTTCTTCTTTAGATGAATATTTTTCTATCCTTTGTGCCATTGTGTTTTGAGATTCACTGTTGTCGTCAATATATTCCATTTTATTACGTTTCTTTACTACCAAATACAATGTAGAGCTATAGCTATTAGCTGCTGTGTTCCCAATTTGTTTATCAAAAGAAGTACCATTATTTGATTCAGTTATAGAGCCAAAATCTGCTGCTAATGGAGTAGCATCTTTTGTGGCTTGAGCACCTAAAAAATCTCCAGCTAATATTCCATTTGTAATAATACTTGGAAATACATTAAATCCACTTCGAACTCCTTCAACAAGATCTCCTTCTTCTAATAAAATTGGTGTTTGTTTTGCTAATTCTTTATGATATTCATTTGATTCATTAATTTTTCTATCCATATATTCTTCTATTTCAGAAATTGTATCTATTCCTTCATACATTTCTTGAAATGGTCCAATAATTGACCTTAGTATTTGATCTGGCAAATTTTTTATTTTCCCATCAATTGAATATTTCCTACTAATATTTTGCGCATCAGTTTTAATATCGCCAGTATAAACTATTTTTTTATTGTTCTTTTCGTCTAATAAATTACTGTCGGTTAATTTATATAGTAGGTATATGGATTTTAAATATCTTTGCATTTGTAATTGTTCTTGTTGAGATAATAATTCTATATTTTCTCCACCATTTACATATTTAATATAGATTTCATTTCCATCTTTTAATTCACCAATAAAATCTCTTAATGATTTATTATTAGAATCCATTGAAATTCTAAATAAATCTGAAAAAATAATTCTATCTTGCATTCTTTTACTAGATGCGTTTTGCATTGTTGGTGGCAACGCACTCGATTGTACTCCAATATGATGTTTATCAAAAGTATCTAACTGATAATATTTATATAATTTAATGAAATCAGGCAAATTTTGTGCAAAAACATTTTCAACTTTTTGATAATATGTATCTCTTTCTTGTTCAGGTAAACTTGCTAGTTTAGAAATAAGCCTTTCTGAATATTGCCTTATCATATCTGAATTACTTTTAAGGATATCAAGTATCAATTTACTACCAATTTGAGGTATTCCTTCTATCAATTGATTTATATTAGCACTGTTTAGCATAGCTCCTTTTAATGCTGTGTCTAATGCATTAAGTTCTGCTTCTCCATATAATTTAATAATCTCATCTATGTTCTCTGGAATTTGCATACTCATAGAATAATATATTGCATGTATATATCTTTGCGGGTCTTTTTGCATAATTTCATATTTTTTTGATATATCTTCTTTTTCATAATCATTTAATAAATCAATATATGCTTTCCCTTTAAAATATGTTTCTAAATCTATATTATCTTTATCAATTTTTTCTAATACTTCAAAATACAAATCTTTTTTAACTTCAAAATCTGTTAAATTCCATATTTCTTTATATTCGCTATTACCGTTTTGATTAAGTAAAATATCTGTTAAAAATTTTTTTTGAGTTTCTTCGTCAAATGTTTGCCAAAGAGTTTTTAAAGTAAATCTATCATCTTGTCTTTCTTTTAGTGCATCAAAGATTTTGAGTGCCTCTTTTTCGCCTATTATTCTCTTAAAAGTATAATATTTGTTTCCATATGGGTCTTCAAGCGTAAGAAAATTATATATTTTTTCTAAATCAGGTCTCGTCTCACTATTCCCATTCTTTGCTGTTAGCATTTCAAAAACATTAGCAAACTGTTCTTTCTGAACTTCGAGTGCACTTTTATGAAAGAGTTCTTTTAAATCATAAATATTTCCGTCATTTTTCTCTAATATAGCAAAAAGATTCTCATTTTGATATTGTGCAGGTAAATTTCTCCATATATATCGTGAATAGTTTTTGAAATCAAATTTCTCATCTTCTTGAGTATATAACTGCTCTAAACTTCTTTCTAATTTTTTAATTATATTAATATGTGTTTTATTTAATATTCGTTCTAAAATAGGGTTCCTGTTAATATCTGTTTTTCCTTTTTCTTCTATTAATTCTTCTACTATACTTAAAAACTTTTCTTGAAGTTCTTCTGATAAAGATTCCCATACTGAAGGAAATTCATATGAATTTTTAATATATTCAATAGCATTTTCTATAAACCACATATAACCTTCCTGAACATCTTTCTTTGTTAAGAATGATGCTAGAAGAAAGTAATCACTTTTCCTCAAATCATCTCTATGTTCATTAAAATAATCTAACACCCTTGATATTTGTGATTCATCAATATTTGAAACATAAAAATGATTTTCATCTCTCACAAACTCTTCTGTGCGCAATTCTTCATTATATTTCGTTTTGCATGATATTAGATAAACCTTAGGATCATAGCTTATTAAATCACAACCTTTAATGGAACCATTTATGTGTCCTTGGATATTTTGCATATCTAATTTTGCGCCAGTATTTTCAAAATCTATCTTTTCTAATCCATATTTAATATCACAAAACATTTGTGGTGGAATTTCGCTTAAATCATATGTACCAATTCTTGATTGAATTTTTTCCAATTTATTCCTAATTTCTTGTTCCTTTTCCTTTTCAGTTTCTTCATCTAATGTAAGTCCACTTAAATTGTATTTAGAAACACTTTCATTTTTATATTGTAATAAATCGCTTTTTAGTTCCTCTGGAAATTGTTCTAAAATTTGTTCAGCAGAACAATCTGTCAATCCTATTCCAAATGGCTTTAAAATCTCATCAAATGCATTAAGCATTTCTTCAAATTCTTTTGTATCTATATTAAATTCTTTTAAGCAAAAATCTCTATACTTTTCAACTGTTAGATCAGTTTCTTCCAAAAGCGCTTTAAAACTATATACATACATAAGGTTATCCATTGACAAAGTTTTTTTATAGTATTGAAATTCTTCTACACTTAATTTTTTTCTTTCGTTTTGTGGTACATTTGACATAATTATAATTCTCCTAAAATATACAATAACTCAATATTATTATAATGTTACTAAAGAAAAATTACAATGTTTATTTTAAATGTTTATTTTAAATTTTGTAGTGTTACAATTGATGTGAAACAAAGATAATAAAAATTGAATAAGTGATTTAAATCATATATAATTAAGTTGCAAAACCAAAATTATATAAAGGAGATTTAAATCACTTATGAATAATAGTATAACATAAAATAATAAAAAAAGATACCTTCCACACGATATTAACACAAGAAAATATGCAGTAGAAATGTATAGAAATTGTGGAGACATAGAATATGTATGTAGAAAGTACCATATATCAAGGATTTCACTTTGGAGATGGAATAAGATATATGATGGAACAAAAGAAAGTATAATGGATAAATCTCATAGGCCTAGAAGTAAGCATCCAAATTCACATACAAACCAAGAAATAAGATGGATAAGAAATTATGTAAGAAGAAATCCAAGAATAACATTATGCGAATTATTGATAAAGCTAAAAAGAGAAAAAGGAGACAAACGAACGATAACAGAACTATACAGAGTTATGAGGAGATTGGATATAAAATTCTACAAAGGAATGAACATAAAGAATACATCAAAGAAGAAACATAACAAGAAATATGAAACACCAAAAAATGTGGGCGAAAAAGGGCAAATGGATGTAAAATATGTACCAAATGAATGTAAAAGTCCACAAATACCAGAAGATAAAAAGTTTTATCAATACACATATATAGATGAAGCAACACGAGAAAGATATTTGTATTGGTATGAAGAACATACTCCAACAAATACAGTAGATTTTGTAAGGAGAGTTATAGAATATTTTGGATACAAACCAAAAGAAATACAGACAGACAACGGAATAGAATTTACATACAATAAAGCAGATATAAAGAAAGAACACCCATTAGAAAGAATACTAAGAGAGCTAGGAATTAAACATCATAAGATACAGCCAAGAACACCTGAGCACAATGGCAAAGTGGAAAGAAGTCATAGGAATGATAATGAAAGATTTTACAGTTATTTAAAATTCTATAGTTTAGAAGATTTAAGAGAACAAGGGAAAAGATATCTAAAAAGATCAAATAACATACCAATGGCAGTATTGAAATACTTAACACCACAAGAGAAACGAGCCGAGTTAGAAGTATTTGGAATGGTTAACTATGCAATTTAATTAAAATGATTTGTTTTTATATATTCTTGTTTCACATCATTGACACTTATACACGCTATAAATAGCGACCCTTACAAATAATATTGACAAAGCAAAAAAATGGTATTATAATAAACAAGCTAAACAAAATAAATGCACCATTAGCTTAGTTGGTAAAGCAGCTGACTCTTAATCAGAAGACCCTCGGTTCGAGTCCGAGATGGTGCACCAAAAAAAGAAATCACATTTTGGATTATGTGATTTCTTTTTCTATTTTATTTAAATATTCTTCCCAAGCATCTAGGTTGTTCCTCTCCTCAGAAAAATCAAATAAT
>CAKVCR010000127.1 GCA_934725835.1 uncultured Odoribacter sp. | reverse complement strand
GAGGATATTCATTTCAAAGAGACTGACAAGGGACAACAAATTATGTCGGGCGATTCGCTACTTTCGCAGAAAGAGAATACCACTCCGACAGACAGCTACAACACTCTGGAAGTGCCTGCCATGTGCGATTTCAGCTTCACTATGAGCGATGGAACCAAGGTATGGATGAATGCAGCCTCAACACTAAAATATCCGACAAAATTTGCAACCGATTCGCGCACGGTATTCGCATCCGGGGAAATATATCTGGAGGTTGCAAAGGATGCCACACGTCCCTTTTATGTAGTTGTCGATGGCATGACCATCAAGGTATTGGGCACCACATTCAATGTCAGAGCATACAACAATGAAAATGCCACAGAAGTGACTCTGCTCGAAGGGAAAGTCGCAGCACAAATCAATAAACAGGAATACATGCTGACACCGGGCAAACAATTGAAACACGACAAAATTTTCGGTGGCGTAGGTATCCAACCTGCAAATACAGAAGAGATTATAGCCTGGACGAAAGGGTATTACGTCTTCAAAAGAGCTCGCCTGCAAGAGGTTACTAACACTCTGCAAAACTGGTACGGAGTCACCATTATGATGACCAGTGAAGTCAGCAACAACACTACCTATACGGGAGTCATCAACAAAGAGGAGGACTTGAGTGTGTTCCTGCGACGTCTGGAAGAAGTGTCCAATGTAAAATGCAGTCGCAACGGTAATTTTGTAACAATCTATTAAACAATAAAATCACAGATCATTAATCAAAAATCATTAAGTATGAAAAAGTGGATTACGCTAAGCTTATGCTTACTATTGTCCGGTTTTTTGTTCGGACAGTCTGGAAACAATGAAGAACCAGCTATCAAAGGCTATGAAATCAATGGACTCATCACCGGCAAATATACCGGCAAGGTATATCTTGTAAAGGAAGACGGATTACACGGTCCCCAGACAAAAATAGATAGCTGCGAGGTGAAAGAAGGACGTTTTCAATTTAAGGGAGAGACTGCTCCTAAATATTCTGTCATTTATTTTATTCAAAGCCAAGACGGACAGTTGGCTCCAATCTTCTTGGAAGAAGGTCGTATGAATATCACTATGCGTGCCGACTACTTTCTGGGTTCGGTAACCAAAGGTACCATCAACAACAATCTGTGGTCTCTCCACCAGTTGCAGGTTAAATACTGGATTGACAGCATGCTGCTTGCATCCAACACTCACTATATGCGTTATGGACGCGGAAGTTATGAAGTAGAGGACAGTCTTTTCAAATTCCGTACCAACGAGCAGAATTCCAAAAAACTGAACATGGAGAAATATATGGCAACATTCTATAATGATCAGGCTTTTGCTCCGTTTATCATCTTATTTGAAATGACCACCGAATTGTCATTAAACGAATTGAAAGCTCTGCGCGGACAATTAAATGAGAAACTCAACGACCACCCGTATACAAAACAATTGGATGAGGTTATTGCCAACAAGGAGTTTAGAGTAGGTATTGAAGCTCCGGAATTTACCATCAAAGGCATGGACGGCAAGAATATAGAACTGAAAGACTATGCCGGGAAATATGTACTTATTGACTTTTGGGCTTCTTGGTGCGGACCATGTCGCCGTGAAATGCCGAATGTTGTAAAACTATATAAAGAATGTAAAGGAAAAGACTTTGAAATTATTGGCATCTCTTTAGACCAGAAACCAGAGCCTTGGAAGAAAGCTGTTAAAGAATTGAATATGACCTGGCCGCAAGCTTGCGATTTCCAAACTTGGTATGGGCCCACTGCTCGCAAATACAATCTGACTGCAGTTCCTTACACCGTATTGGTCAACCCGGAAGGGAAAATAGAGGCATTGGATCTTCGCGGAGAAGAATTGACTAACACGATTAAGACTTTATTAAAAAACAAGAAAAAGAAATAATTAAGAGATGAAAAAAATATTGGTTTCCATGCTTGTATGTCTGCTATTTGCAGGTGTACAAGCTCAAAAGACTACAAAAATCAGTGCAACAGCTGTAGGATATACCGGAAAAGTAGTTGATTTCGAATTTATCGACAATCCTGCCGAAAATCTGCAATTCCCTTTCAAAGACAACCAATTGATGGAGTTTGAAGTGAAATTGAAAGAGCCCAGTCTGATGAAAGTAAACGCATGGCTATGGATGGTTGTTTGCCCTGGTGACCAAATTGAAATGAACATTGAGTTTCAAGGTAAAAACTACAAAAATGTGGAATTTAAAGGAACTCCGTCAGCTGTTGCCCTGAACTCAGCCATCCGTGACGGACGCATGGTGCGCATCAACGACCACTATAAAACGAATCCTTTGGCAGCCATTGTTACTCAAGTACCGGCCAAGACCTATTATGACGCCTGTTTGAGAAACTGGAAAAAAGAACAGGAAATTCTGGAAGGAGTTCGTAACAAAGTTGATGAATTTGCATTCAACTATATTTATGCAGAACTGGAAGGAATGTATCTGGACAACTTAGTGAAATATCCGTTTATCGTGGCTGACGTAAACAAGAAAAACGTCGAAGAGTGTCTTCCGGAGGGTTACTGGAACGTTTTGGACAACTATCAGGTTAAAAGCGACAAAGCAGCTTTGAAAAGCTATTCATACATCGGATGGCTGATTGACTATGTAGAATATCAGGAAAGACGGGAGGCGCATAGAACCGGTAAAGAATGCAATCCTACCGGAAGCATGGAAGAATTGTACAACAAGCTTGCCAATGCTTATGACGGTGAAACAAGAGACGCTGTTCTCTACCTGTTCCTGTACAATGCCATCTCCGGACAACAGGATTTTGACGTAATCAAAAAACTGAGCAAAGATTACTTCCAAAAATACAACAAGAACAAGAAATTCAAAAAGGAATTGACTGAAATGCAAAAATAATGCTACTTAAAAATTTAACAATTATGCAGAAAAATCGCTTACTACACGGAGTGTTTGCCTGTCGTTTCTTAATGGCTGTCCTGTGCATGTTGCTTTTTACAGGCAGCTTGCATGCAGCCGAAGACGAAGACTACCAACGGAAAAAAATTTCTGTACAGGCTACAAACGAAACCATTGAGCAAGTTTTGGACAAAATCAGCAAATTGGCTGATGTTCGTTTCTTCTACAACCATTCAGCATTGGATTTTTCCAAGAAAATCACACTTAACCTTAAAGACACAGAACTCCGCGATGCCATCAACAAAGTTTTACAAAACCAAAAGGTGGAAATCGAATATCAACCCAACCGCACAATAGTGTTGCGTCCGCAACGCGTGGCCGATGGCATGGCAGCCATCAATATCAGAGGAAAGATTGTAGATGCAAACAACAACGAGCCTCTGATTGGCGCAAGTGTCGTATTGAAAGAACAGAGAGGTATCGGAGTTGTAACAGACATTGACGGCAATTTTTCTATCACCGTGCCAGAAGGTGGTGCCAGCGCACTGATCATCAGCTACGTAGGATATGAAGGTGAAGAACTTGCCATCACCGGCAACGGAGATATGAAAGACCTTACCATCAAGATGACTCCGGCTTCGGTGGAAATGGAAGGCGTAGTCGTAACCGGTATGGCTCCGCGTAAGTCTGAAAGTTTCACCGGTAGCTACGTATCCGTAAAAGGAGAAGAACTGAAAAAGTTGAGTCCGAACAACCTGTTGCAGGCATTGCAATTCTTCGACCCGAGTTTCCGCATTGTAGAAAACAATTCACGCGGTTCTGACCCCAATGCCATGCCGGAATTCCAAATGCGTGGAAACGCACAAATCGGAGACTTTTCCAACTCCTCCATGAACATGTTGGTAGGTAACTATTCCAACCAACCGAATATGCCGCTATTCATATTGGACGGCTTTGAAACAAGCCTGCAGAAAATCGTTGACCTTGACCCGGAACGCGTTGCATCCATCACCATCTTGAAGGATGCATCTGCTACTGCCATTTACGGTTCGCGTGCAGCAAACGGCGTTGTTGTATTTGAGACCAAGAAACCGCTACCCGGAGCTTTAAACGTGACTTACTCGACAAACGTGGGTATCACAGCTCCCGACTTCTCCAGCTACGATTTGATGAATGCAAAAGAAAAACTGCAGTTTGAATATGACGCAGGACTTTTCACTCAAGATGTAAACGGGAATGCTATAGGCAACACACTACTGGCTACACTGCAGAATTACTACAATCACTATAAACGAGAAATCGCACGCGGAGTTGACACTTATTGGTTGTCAGAACCTGTACGTACAGCCATTACTCATCGCCATACCTTGACGGTGGACGGCGGAGATGACGCTCTTCGCTATAGTTTGAACCTGAACTACGGCAACGAACCGGGCGTTATCAAGGGATCCGGTCGCCAGACACTGGGAATGTCTTTAAGTTTGCAATACCGTCGCAAAAAATGGAATATCTCCAATCAGTTAAGCATCGACAATACCAAGGGAACTAACAGTCCATACGGCAGTTTCTCACAATACGCACAGATGAACCCCTATTACACCAAAACCGATGCGAATGGGAACTACCAGAAAATCATTGAACGCAAATACAACGGCAACGGATATAACAATATTGCGAACCCATTATATAACACCCAATTTGCGCACAAGGATATAAGCAAAAACTTCAACGTAACCGACAACTTCTCTCTGGAGTTTGCCATACGCGAAAACCTTCGTCTGGCTGCACAGTTCTCCCTGACAAAGGGAACCTCGGCAGGCGAAGTATTCAAGTCTATGAATCACACAGACTTTGAAAAGAACGACACTCCGATTCTGGAAAGAGGCTCATACAACAAAAGTGTAGGTAACTCTATGAACTGGAGCACAAATGCCTCCATCAACTACAACTTAACGAAAGACAAACACTTGCTGAGTATGTTTGCCCGTTGGGAAATCGCTCAAAACCAGTCGGAGGGTATTTTCCTTTCTGCCAAAGGATTCCCGAACGACAACATGACCGACTTCCTGTTCGCTCAAAAAATTGAAAAGAACAACGTAAACAGTAATGAAAGCACATCCCGCAGCATGGGTCTGACAGCAACGGTCAGCTACATGTACGACTTCCGCTACTCACTGGACTTTAACGTCCGTGGCGATATGTCCTCACAATTCGGAGCCGACACCAAACTGAAACCATTCTGGTCTGTGGGTGCCCGTTGGAATGCATCCCGTGAAAAATGGTTAGAAAATACATTTGTGTCCAATTTAGTATTGCGTACATCTTACGGTATCACCGGTTCGCAAAACTACGACCCATATCAGGCTGTAGAAGGATATACATTTGAAAATCTGATGTTCCCATACCTTTCTTCTGGAGTTATCGGAGCAGAACTAAAAGGATTCGGTAATCCGAATTTGGACTGGTCTACAACCAAAGACTTCAGTGCTGCCATTGAAATGGGCTTTTTCAACGACCGGCTGACTGCATCTGTCAACTATTACAATCACTATACTGATCAGTTGCTATTGGACAATAACATTGCACCATCCTCCGGATTCCCGACATTGATGACCAACATCGGAGCCATCACTAACAAAGGTGTTGACGTTACCTTAGGCTTCACTCCTATTCAGGATTATGAACGTCAGATTCAGTGGAATGTTTCAATCAACGGCAACCACAACAGCAATAAGGTGAAAAAAATCTCCAACGAAATCAAGAAGATAAACGAAGACAACTTGAATAATAAGACGAAGCCTCTGCCCATCTACGAGGAAGGCAAATCAACGACTCAATTGTTTGTCGTTCGCTCATTGGGAATCGACCCGGCCACCGGTAACGAAATATTCTTGAAACGCAGCGGAGAGAGAACCTTCTTCTGGGATGCCAACGACAAAGTGGCAGTCGGAGACACCGAACCTAAATTCCGCGGAGGTATCACATCCGGTCTGACTTGGAAAGATTGGTCTGTAAACTTGGGATTCACCTACGAATTCGGAGCTTCCACCTATAATCAGACCTTGGTTGACCGCATCGAAAATGTAAATCTGCTATACAATGCCGACCGCCGTGCCGCTAAAAACCGTTGGCGTAAACCGGGAGACATTGCCAAATACAAATCCATTACATACTCAGGAAGATCTACAGAATTGAGTTCTCGATTTGTACAGAAGAAAAACGAGATTGCATTCTCATCTATTTCAGTAGGCTACCATTTCGACCCGAAGAAATTCAGTTTCCTGAAACAGTGTAAGATTGCCGGTATCAACCTGACAGGCTCAATGCAAGATTTGGGACGTCTTTCAAGCGTAAAACAAGAACGAGGGACAGACTACCCGTTTGCCCGTACGGTAAACTTCTCCATGTCTGTATTGTTTAACTAAAAATGGAAAAGACAATCATGAAAATCAAAAACATATTTTTAACACTCACCATAGCTGTAGCCGGAAGCGCATGCTCAGACTGGTTTGACGTTTCCCCTAAAACAGATATCAAAACAGAGGACTTGTACAAAGACGAAGCCGGTTTTCAGAGCGCACTTACAGGCTGTTACAGCAGAATGACCAATGATGAAGCATATGGGAAAGACCTGACCTGGTATTTCCTTGAAAAACTCGTACAGCGCTACGATGACGAAGACGGCATTTTGGCTGGTCAAACAACCAATGTATATGACTATACGGAAAGTACTCGTGCCAAAGGGTATATACAAAGCATTTGGAGCAGTATGTACCAGACTATCGCAAATGTAAACAACCTCATCGCCCACTTGGACAAAAACGGACAAGAGGCAATAAAAACACCCGGAGCCTGGGAACTGATGAAAGGCGAAGCACTTGCCTTAAGAGCATTCCTGCACTTCGACCTACTGCGTATGTACGGACCGATTTACAAAGAGAATCCTGAAATGGCATGTATACCCTACCGTACAGAATTCAAACCGGAGAAATCACCATTATTAAGCGCAAGTAAAGTACTTGAATTGGTGTTGACTGATTTGGAAGAAGCAGACAAATATCTGGCGCAAGATTCCCTCAATTGGGGAAACAACAGCACTTATCCATTCGGCTCCTTCAGAGGTCACCGTTTGAACAAATATGCAGCCAAAGCACTGCAAGCCAGAGTACGTCTTTATCGTGGGCAATCAGAAGACCTGGCAGAGGCTGCCCGTCTCGCCAAAGAGGTGATTGACAATTGCGGTCTACAATTAGTAAGAGACAACTCAAAAGACATCACCATGTTTGACGAAACAGTCTTTGCTCTGAACATGGACAATATGAAAGACCGATTGGAAAATTACTTTACAGAATCCACCTCCGGAACCGGGACAGGATTATGGGTTAAACTGGAAAGAGGAAAAGAGATGTTTGAAGCAACAACATCGATTGGACTCAATGATATCCGCTTCAAGAGCGGCTATGGATTTTATTTTGCAGGGACTTTCGGTATAATGTGCCGCAAATATCTTCCCACCGACCAGCCGGCATACACCGAAAAGATTCCACTAATCCGTTTGGGAGAGATGTATCTGATTGTAGCAGAAGCAAGCGGCGATGTCAACTATCTGAACACTTTGCGCAACGCCCGCGGTATCTCTAGCAGATATAATTTAAGCAGCGTAACTGAAGAGGCATTGGATGCAGAATATCGCAAGGAATTCTTTGCTGAAGGACAGTATTTCTATTTCTTGAAACGCCATGCCATGAAAACCTTTTACGGCTGTCCGGCAAGCCTTCAAGGAAAGATGTCTTCCTTCCAGTATGTATTCCCATTGCCGGATGATGAAAAAGAGTACAACTAACAATAAAATCGATTCGAATTATGATGAGAAATATATTATACATCTGTTTACTATCGCTTCTTGCCATTTCCTGCGAAAAGAAGGAATCGTTCGTCTATAATGAAACCGACGGACTCTATTTCGTACTGTCCGGAGAATCAGAAAAACCCTGGACTTCTGCAGCACCGGACAAGTTCAAGCAGGAGGTAGACTTTGCTTTTAGAAAAACGGGAAAAAGAG
>CAKVCR010000126.1 GCA_934725835.1 uncultured Odoribacter sp. | reverse complement strand
CAGGGGAATTTCACATAAAGCAATGAAATATTCCACTTCCACCGTTACACGGTAGCGGATTAAAGCACTCTCAGAGAAATAATTGGCTAAATTCTCCACTTTGTCTCTATATCTTCCGTCAATAGGCGAAATAGCTGTTAATGGTTGCATATCGTATTTGATTTATAATTTAATCTAGTTTTTGCGCTTACAAAAATAGTAAAATGCACTCAATTACCCTTGATTTATATTATTTTTGTGGTAAATATTAATGAAAACAGACAATTATGAGGGGATTCTTTTTGGGAATTCAGGCCTATGCCTTAGCTTTGCGTATGCTTTTCAGTAAAAAATTTGCATGGTTTCTGCTATTTCCGATGATTGTAATGGTTATGCTTTTTATTGTAGGAAATGTAGCGTCCGGTTATTTAGGTGTTGGTATGAGCAGTTGGTTTTCGCAACAAGTTTCTTTTTGGATTGAAGGCATTTCGTGGTTACAATGGTTGGATGACGTTGCCGGGTGGTTGGTATGGTTATTGGCTAAATTGGTTTATTTTTTCTTTTTTGTCATGTTTAGCGGTTATATAGTGCTGATAATCATGTCTCCTGTCTATTCTTGGCTTTCTGAACGTGCAGAGATGGAACTTACTGGGCGTAACTATCCATTTAGTTTAAAGCAGTTGTTACGTGATATTATACGAGGAATATTAATTACCATGCGTAATATGGTGGTGCAGGCGGTTATTGCTATTGTACTTTTCATTATTTCATTTATTCCGCTTGTTGGTTTTTTGACGCCTTTTTTAATATTGTTTGTATCATCCTATTTTTATGGATTTTCTTTTTTGGATTATGCTATTGAACGCAAAAAACTAAATGTACGTGACAGTGTGCGCTATGTGAACCGGAATATAGGAGAAACAACAGGGGTAGGATTCATTTTTGCAATCGCTTTAATGATACCGTTGCTTAATATCTTTGCATGTTGTTTTCTGTCTCTGCTTTCTGTCATTGCCGGTACAGTGGTTGTGAACAACCGTGACAAACGTTTGTCTGCTGAAATTTCTGAATATTAAGACTCTTTCCTCCTGTTATGCAGACCTTAGTGTCATTTTTCTTTCGGCAGACCTTCAGAAGAAGAGAAGATTACTCTGTACCTGCCACAACTTCTCCGTACAGCATTGCTTCATCTATAGGCAATTTCTAGTTTACTAGAGCTGACGTATATAGCAGCTTTATTGTTTATATATTGATGTTCTTCTGCATTTGGTCTCTGATAATAAACATACCAATCAGGTAAACCGGGGTTGTGACACTTTGTCTTCTTGCTTGCTATACAGCATTGAAATAACGTATTTATCTCTGAATACTATCTGTTTTGTTATTTTACTAATAGTTAATTCTTGTATGCATACCCCGTATGCAATATTCGTAAAATTTTTCAACATTTACAAACTGATAGCAGGTGACTTTCCAGTTTATTTTTCTTTCAAAATAAATTCAATATGCCCGGCATTGATTAATTGATCGTGAGTCAGGCGGAAGCTGTTATGTGATTTGCCGCCCACTTTGACATCTTGAATATAGATTGATGTGTCGGTTGTTTTTGTACTTGTAATGACTAACTCTTTTTGTTTGTAATAACGTGAGTTGAGACGGATTATAATCTTATCAAATGCAGGTGTTGTCAAAGTGTATTCTGGTAGTCCCGGGCAATCCGGATAAAAGCCGAGCATGCTGAAAATCGCCCAGGCCGACATGGTACCTGTATCATCATTGCCGGGAATCCCGTCCGGAGTGGGTTTGAAATGTTTTTCCAACAATTCCGTCACCAGTTTCTGTGTGCGCCATTCTTCTCCCTTGACATAACTAAACAGATATGGATATGCAATATCAGGTTCATTTGCAGGGTCATAATGTCCTTGGTCGAAAACTCGTTGAAGTTTATTGATAAAGTTTTTCTTACCACCCATGAGACGTATAAGTCCGTTTATATCGTGAGGAACATAGAAGGTGTAGTTCCAGGCATTGCCTTCGTGAAAACCGGGACTAGGTGCAAAGTTTGCTCCTTCCATGGGGTTGAATGGAGTATAGAAAGTACCGTCCGGTAGCTTCGGACGTAGCATTTTAAATTCTGGACAATAGTAGTGCCGGTATCCCAAAGAACGTTGGTAAAACATTTTAGCATCTTCTTTTTTACCGAGAGCTTTTGCAAGGCGGGATAGGGCATAGTCTGCAATATAATACTCTAAAGCATGTGAAACGGAATTATCGTATTGTTCTCGTAAAGGTACGTATCCTAATTGGAGATAATCATCAGCATCCGGACGCATCAGGTTTTCCGGACCTGCCATGGTTGCCGATTTGTACATCGCCTCGTAAGCAGTTTCGATATCGAAATCACGTAATCCTTTTTGCCAGGTGTCTACGATGACAGGTAGGGCAGGATCACCTTCCATGGTCAGTGTTTCGCGGCCATATAATTCCCACTTGGGCAGCCAGCCATGTTCCCGATACATATCTATCATGGTGCGTACCATATCCAATTGTCGCTCGGGGAATAGAAGCGTCATCAGTTGGTGGACATTCCGGTATGTGTCCCATAGGGAAAAGACAGTATAACGATTGCCTTGTATGGTGCGGATTTCATTACTTTCCATAGCAGGATATTCTCCATTGACATCATTTAAAATATTGGGATGAATCAGGAAATGATATAGAGCGGTGTACAACACTTGCCGTTGCTGTTCTGTACCGCCTTCTACGAGGATGCGGCTTAAATCCTTTTGCCATTGTTGTCGTGCCATTGTATGTAACTCTTCAAACGAACGCTCTGCTTGTTCGCTTTCAAGATTTTGGCGTGCATTTTCTATGCTGACAAACGATACACCCATGCTGACCTCAATGGTTTCGCCTTCTGTGGTATTGAACGTAAACCAGACACCGATATCATCACCGCTCATTTCTTTGGTATAAGATTTATAGATTTTTCGTTTACCGGAAGTGGAGTCCCATTGCGCTTCAACTGTCATAGGTCGCATTTTTTTCCAATATCCGTACTCTTGCGGTTTCTTGTTCAGACGCATAACAAAATAGATGGGAAACACGGCATCCGGATTATAACAGAAGGTGCCCATCAATTTGCAACCCTCTATTTCGCAGTTATTGACAAATCGCACGGTAGCTCCGGTTTCGTTGGTCAATCCTTCACCCAGATTGAGCAGAATATTGCTCTCACCTGCAGGAAATGTAAATCGTGCACGTCCAGTACGGGGAGTTGCGGTAACGGCCGTTTGAATATTATATTTGGTCAGAGTATTGGCATAGTAACCCGGACTGGCTTTTTCATCGGTATAAGGACTGCCATATTCCAGATAATCTACCTTTAATTTACCAGTTGTAGGCATCAAAAGCAGAGAGGCAAGTTCCGGACATCCCACTCCACTCAGGCTGACATGAGCATATCCGGTGAAGAAGGTGTTTTTATATTCGTAGGGTGTAGACCACCAACGTTCATCTTTGTCCAAATTACCATTGACAGAACCCATAACATTGAAAGGTACAACGGACATCATTCCTTGTGGGCAACAGGCTCCGGGATTTGTCGTACCGTAATTGGTTGTGCCGACAAATGGTAGAACATTATAGGGCATTTGCTGTGCTTGTGCGGAATATGTTAAACAGAGTCCTGCTAAAATCGATAAAATACATTTGCTGAACTTCTTCATTCAATTTATAGGTTTAAGGGTGAAAAATTATTTAATGACAATTTCATCTGTGAATACCCAGCCGCCATATTGTTGGCTTGCCCGGGCTTGATAGCGGACATAACGGGCCTGTATATTGCCATGCCATCCGTATGTTTTAAAATCAATTGCCCGATTGCGGTCTACTTGATTGTGGAGGTGTATGATTTCTGTAAATTGCTTGCCATCATTGGATACCGAGATGACAATTTCACAAGGCAGATAGACTTCCGGTCCGACAACCTGAATGAAATCAGCCTCAATGGAATGCAAGTCTGTCACACTATCCAAATCAATTGTCACATCCATGCGGGAGCGGGAGATAAAACCCTGCCATGAACCGTCCGAATAGGTCCAATCTCCTCGATTGCCATCTGTCAGTGCACAATCCCCTTGGGCTGAATATGTATTGTTATAGGGAGCATTGTACGTCACCTTCTTACCCCTTGCTAGATGTTCAATGGATTGCTGCGATTCCGGACGATGACCGACCTCGTTTTTTAAAGGGAACGGGTGATAACCTGCAGTCTCTAATCTTTCTATTTCCTGTAGGGCTTTTTTACGAAATTCCTGATATGATTTGCGTTCAGGTATTGTCCAGCCTACTTCTGCAAGAGCCATAATACGAGGATACATCATGTATTCGTATTGTTCGTCACCAGGGATATACTCGGCCCAGAGATTTGCCTGTACTCCATAAATCAGTTTGCTTTCTTCCGGAGACAGTTCTTGTGGAACCGGATTATATGCATATACTTTTGATAGGGGAAGATAACCGCCCATAGCTTCCGGTTGTGTGCTAGGAGCATCCTGATAGGCATCGAAATAACAATGAGAACCCGGAGTCATGACAGTCTGTTGCCCTGCGCGTACAGCCTTGATGCCTCCCTCTTCGCCACGCCAGGACATGACGGTTGCATTGGAAGCCAGACCACCTTCGACAATTTCATCCCAACCCAGCAATTTGCGTCCGTGAGCATTCAGAAATTTTTCGATGCGGTGTATCAGGTAGCTTTGCAATTCGCTGGTGCTTTTTAGATTTTCAGCTTTCATCCGAGCCTGACAAAGGGGACATCTTTCCCAAGTCTTCAGATTGGCCTCATCGCCACCGATGTGTATGTATTCAGAGGGGAATAGAGCCATGACTTCTGTCAACACCTCCTCCAGAAAGGTGAAAGTCTTTTCATTGCCAATACAGAATTCTCCGCTTTGGTAAGGTTTGCCGCTGCAGGCAAGTTCGGGATAGGCAGCAAGCACCTCTTCCGAATGTCCGGGCATTTCGATTTCCGGAATGATGGTGATATGTCGCAATGCTGCATATTTTACCAGTTCTCGAATCTCTTCTTGTGTGTAAAAGCCTCCGTAAGCATCGGAGGAGTCCTTCTCGCAATATTGTCGACCATCTTTGGCAAACCACCAGTCTTTCCATTTTGCAACGGGTCGCCAAGCGGCAAATTCAGTGAGACGTGGATATTTTTTTATCTCTATGCGCCAGCCGGCAGCATCGGTTAAATGGAGATGTAGGCGGTTGATTTTATAGCGGGCCAGCACATCTATCTGTTTCTTGATAAAATCTACTGAGCGGAAATGGCGTGACACGTCCATCATAAATCCTCGATAGGGGAAACGCGGAGTATCTTTGATGGCGATACACGGCACTTCAAGCCCTTTTTTAGACTGCGACTTTACGGATTGCAGCAGACTCTGTAAACCATAAAAAAGACCGCTTGTCGTTGAGGCTGTAATGATTATTTGGTGTGTACTGACGTATAGTGTATAATTTTCTTCCGAGCTATGAAATCTGCTGGGAGATAGGGCAAATACAATAGTGTTGTTTTTATTTTTCTTGTATGTTTTCATTCCCCGGTTAAAGGGGGCAGGTAAAGTGGAAAGATACTCCTCGAAATCTCTCTTTTCCGTTCCTCTCAGATTCGTATAGAGTGAGGTGTTTGCATTGATATAAAAGCAGTCGTCACCCGCATGAAACTCCAAAGGGGTAGGGATGATAGTCTGACAGATTCCTGACAATCCGAAGCAGCATAAAACGGCTGATAGTACAAATCGATTAATATATTCTAATGGTCTCATAAATTGTTTTATTTTTTAGTTCCCCAATCGGTCGGTTGGCCGGTCATCGTGATTTCCAACACTCCGCCTTGCATCAGTTGCTCGTGCGTAAAGTAAGGAGAATCCAATGCTTTGCCATTCAAGGTAGCTGCTTGAATATATTTATTGTCCTTGGTATTGTTCTTGGTGACAATACGGAAGGTTTTCCCCTGTGGCAGGTGGAGAGTTGTCTCTTTAAATAGCGGGCGACCGATGGAGTAAATCGTCCGCCCGGGACATGGTTGGTAAAATCCCATGGCATTCAGTATATACCAGGCAGACATCTGTCCGCAATCTTCATTACCTGATAGACCGTCCGGAGCATTGAAATACTGATTATGTAGCACCTCGTCAATCAGTTGCTGTGTTTTCCAAGGCTGTCCGATAGCATTATACAAATGTAGTATATGGTGACTGGGCTCATTCCCGTGGGCATATTGACCAATCAGTCCGGAGATGTCTGCCGACACCAAATCGCCTTCCAATGACGAATCAGCCAAGAAGAGCGAATCCAGTTTTTCACCGAATGCTTTTGTGCCGCCCATTAATTCGACCAGTCCGTCCACATCGTGCGGAGCAAACCAGGTCCATTGCCAGGCAGTACCCTCGCAATAGTCGTCTGCACGATGATTGCTGGACCGTGGATTGAAAGGAGTGCGCCATTCTCCTTTGCTATCTTTGCCGCGCATAAATCCTGTGGAAGCGTCGTAATAGTTGCGGTATGCCATACTCCGTTTCCGATAGGTGTGTTGTGTTGCAGTGTCACCCAAAGATTCTGCCAATATGCTGATACACCAGTCGTTATAGGCATATTCCAATCCTTTGGCTACCGATTCATTTTCCACATCGCAGGGAATATATCCCCAAGTGTTTTTGTAATATTTGGAAACAGGCATCAGCGCATGATGTTTCAGATAAGAAGTTGTAGCAATCGGTGCTGCCGTATCATATTCTGCGCTGCGCAAGCATGCTTCTAATGCAAGTTTGGCATCAATCGGACTTCCTTTCAGATAGGCGTCAACAATCACCGGGACTGCATGATACCCAATCATCGTACCGGTATAGTTGCCTGCCAGTTCCCACATCGGCAGAATGCCGCCTTCCTGATATTGCTGTAACAGTGCGTTGACAAAAGAGCTGTTCAATTCGGGGTCAATGATAGTAAGCAAGGGATGCTGTGCCCGGAAGGTATCCCACAATGAAAATATGGTATACATAGGTTTGCCTGTCTTTGCAATATAAATCCGGCGGTCCAGCCCGCGGTAGCGTCCGTCCTTGTCCGTGAAAAGGGCAGGGGAAATACCGGTGTGATACATAGCTGTATAGAAGATGTTTTTTTGCTCTTCGTTGTCGGTATTGATATCTATTTTTGAAAGATAAGTATTCCAGGAATTGCGGGCTTCCGCTTTTACCCGGTCAAAATTCCAGTCGGGAATCTCAGTCAGATTATTTTGTGCACCTTCGATGTCAACAGCCGAAATACCTATTTTCACCATCACATGCTCGCCCTTCCGGGTAGAGAATTGCAGCAGGGCTTTTTTCCCTGTCATCGGATAATAGCCGTATTTGTCGGGGACGGTGTCTCCGGTGATGCAACCTTTAAACGGCTTTGAAAATACGGCATAGAAATAGATGTCCTGACGCCAGGCCCAGCCGTTTGTATTTTTGTGTCCGCAGATGGTGGAATCGTTTACTATCTCGATGGATAATTTCCGGTTGCGTTGTCCTTGAAGAGAATATCCCAAATCGAGAATGAATCCTGCCTCATTGCTTTCCGGGAAAGTATATCGGTGCAGTGCTGCACGTTGAGTGGCTGTCAACTCGGCTTGAATGCCATACGTATCCAGAAATACTGAGTAATAGCCGGGAACAGCCGTTTCCTTGGTGTGTGAAAAGCGTGATGCGTAAGGTAATGTCTGCTGTTTGGAGAGTGCGTCTTTTGTTTGTATGCGTTGTGTGCCGATGGTGGGCATCAGTAGGATATCGCCATAGTCACCGCATCCAGTACCGCTGAGGTGAGTATGAGAAAAACCGTTGATGGTGGAATCTGCATAATAGTAGCCGGAACAGGCATCCCAATCGTAAATGCGGGTGTCCGGACCGGGCTGTATCATTCCGTTTGGAACCACTACACC
>CAKVCR010000125.1 GCA_934725835.1 uncultured Odoribacter sp. | reverse complement strand
ATGAGTGGTTGTTTCATAAAACTACGCCTCGTTCTAAAGAGCAGATGATGTTCGTCAGAAACGAAGAGGGGATTTGTGTAGATGAGAATAATTTCCCGGAAGGAATCGGATATGAAGAAAAGACCAATGACAATCGTTTGTTCCTGTCATTATGTCAACAGTTAGGCGGTGAAATATCTCGCCAGGTTATTTCTTGGTTTCAATCGGACTTCAATGTGATTTCAGGATTGAATAATCAACAATATAGAGCATATTCAAAATTATTTTTTCATAAAAAAGAATCTTTGAGTGTTGATGCTCTCAACTTCTTCCAGAAATTGAGACTTGGATTTAACAACATTCTTACTCATGAGGAAGAACCAAATGTACCTCAGAACTTGCCTATGGAGTTAAGAGCACTCTTTCAAAGAGAAACGCAAGGTAAGAAGAACATTGAGTTGGATTCCATACATAACGTATATTCAGATAAAGGTAAGATAGTGGATACCATTAACTTCTCGTTTGAAGATAGAGAATCTTCCGGTACAAATAAGTTGTTTGACCTTTCAGGACCGATATTCGAAACGCTGTATTCCGGGACCGTGCTTGTCATTGATGAACTGGATGCAAAGATGCACCCTCTCATATCTCAATATATTATTGAGTTGTTTAATAATCCGGAGACGAATCCCAAGAACGCCCAATTGATATTTACCACGCACGATACACATTTGCTTTCTCAAAAAATACTCAGACGAGACCAGATATGGTTTACGGAGAAAGATGCGAAAGAGCAGACAGACCTTTATAGCCTTATGGATATCGTACTTCCAGATGGAACCAAACCTCGCAATGATGCCAACTATGAGAGGAATTACATTGCGGGGCGTTATGGAGCTATTCCTTATATTATTAACGATTAAAATAAAGGTTATGGCTGCAAAGAAAATAAAGATAGACAATGCCTCTTTTAAGTTCAAGAAGCAAACACAACGGAGAGAACAGAAGGTTATACGTTGTTCTGTTCTTATCGTGTGCGAGGGTACGAAAACGGAGCCTAATTATTTTGATGCATTCGCTCAGAAACAGCAAGGGATAATTGTATATGACATAGAAGTTAAAGGTCTTGGCAGAGGTACAAAAGATGTTGTAGAGAAGGCTATCGCTTTGAAAAATAAGAACAACTATGACCGTGTTTGGGCTGTGTTTGATAAAGACGAATTTCCTGCTAAAGACTTCAACGAAGCTATTGCATTAGGAGACAAGAATGGGATAGAGGTTGCATGGAGTAATGAAGCTTTTGAGCTATGGTATCTGTATCATTTTCAGAATGTAACGACAGGTGTTTCTAGAAAGGATTACGAAGAGAAGATTTCTGCTGCTGTAAATGCTTCTCCAAAATACAAGTCTAAGAAGAAATACAAATACGCCAAGAAAGATCCGAACAACTATGCTGTAATGACAACATACGGTTCAATGGATTCCGCAATGCGATATGCAGAGTCAAAGCATCTTGAATACACCGATTCACGATATGCCAATCAGAATCCCTGTACGACAGTTTATCGACTTGTAAGACAATTGTTAGGTAAGGATGAGGGTTTGAATAATGAACTGATATCTAAAATAGATGAGAATTAACAATTTAATCAAAAAAATTATCTATTCAACGCAGTCTGATGCCATACAAAAGCGCAGACTGTACTTCAATTCAACTTATTATTCACTAATATATAGTTGATATTATTAACATTTTGTCTCGACTTTAATGTGTCGATTTTACTTTTCCGAAAATTGTCGATTTAAAATTTGCTTATTACACATACCAAAGCCAGGCGTTATAGAGTATAAATAATGAGTAGATTTAGAACGGATATGTATAGGTGTGAATTGTATGGCCCTTGCGGTGCTTGGGGTTGCCTGACCGGCAAGAGTTGTTGTTGTTTGGAAGAGGGGTACACGCTCTATATATATTTTTTTTGTATAATAATGGGTTTTGGCATAATATTTGTTTTATTGTAATTGAAACGTTACAGAGAAGTAATGGGGATGTAACAATATCAGATTACTTTTGTGACGTTCAAAACAAGAAGACATTTTTTTTTCATAAGTTTGTATTAGGTTAGTTAGGAGTAAAGGTTTCCAGCTGTGACAGCTCGAAACTTTTTTTATTGTCCTGGTATTTAACACAAATAATTGCTTACCCATCTTTTTTTGAATTCTGTTTGCAGATGTTGAGATATTTTGCGAATATTGCGTATTCGGTTGCAGGTATGAAAATTAGGTGTAGGGGGTGGGATGTTGAATTTTAATTAAGATATATGTCAATATGGAGCCGGCTCATAAAATTTGGGCGTACAGAAGATGGACCAGAGTATACTGCCAGTGATGAGATTGTGCCTGATTATTCCGGCGAATGTCGGTATGCTGTTGTCGATATTGAAATCGGTGTATCCGATTATAAAATTCATGATATAGGAGCAATACGTTATGACGGGGCTGAGTTTCATAAGGCTTCGAAAAATGAGTTGTTTGAATTTATAGATGGGGTAAAATATTTGTGCGGACATAATATTATTCATCATGATGCCAAATATTTATATGCAGATAATGAATGTCCTTATGTCTTGGTGGATACCCTTTATTTTTCGCCATTATTATTCCCGAGCCACCCTTATCACAGGTTGGTAAAAGATGATAAGTTGTTAAGTGACCAGTTTAATAATCCGGTCAATGATTGTAGGAAAGCATATGATTTACTGTGTGATGAAAGAGCGCAGTGGAATTTATTGCCGGAGAAAAAACGTAAAATGTTTGCATCGCTTTTGAAAGGCGAGAAGGAATTTAAGGGCTTTTTAAACTTGGTGGGAGCGGAATATGTGGCAGGGGGATTGTCTGATTTGATAAAGGAACTCTATAAAGGGAAAATTTGCCAACATGCAGATGTGGATTTGTTGGTACAGGAATATCCATGTGAGCTGGCATACGCATTGGCTTTAATTGATGCTTCGGAGCGCAGTTCCATCACTCCGAGGTGGGTGCTATGCAATTTCCCTAATGTGGAATATGTCATTAAGCTTTTGCGGCATAATGTCTGTGAAGAGGGGTGTGATTACTGTAATGTGAAATTATCGGTACTTGCTAATTTAAAGGCATATTTTGGATATGATCAATTCCGAACTTATGAGGGAGAACCTTTGCAGGAAAAAGCAGCAGAAGCTGCTGTACGAGGTAAGTCGTTGTTGGCTATATTCCCGACCGGAGGAGGAAAGTCCCTTACTTTCCAGTTGCCTGCCCTTATGGAGGGAACTTCAATGCACGGCCTTACGGTAGTTATTTCTCCATTGCAATCTTTGATGAAAGATCAGGTGGATAATCTGGTTGCCCGTGGTATTACCGATGCCGTTACCATTAATGGTTTGTTGGACCCTATCTCGAGAGCAACGTCTATACAGAGGGTGATGGATGGTGATGCATCTCTTCTATACATTTCTCCTGAAATGCTTCGCTCGAAAACGATTGAGAGAATTTTGATGGTGCGTCATGTTGTCCGTTTTGTGATAGACGAAGCACATTGCTTTTCAGCGTGGGGACAGGATTTTAGGGTGGATTATCTGTATATAGGCAAATTTATTCACGAATATCAGAAAAAAAAGATGTGCAAAAATCCGATACCGGTGTCTTGTTTTACTGCAACAGCAAAACAAAAGGTGGTGCAGGATATTTGTGATTATTTCAAACAGACGTTGAATCTTGATTTGGAATTGTTTGCATCAAAGGCTTCTAGAAAAAATCTGCATTATTCGGTTATCCATACAGATGGAGATGATAATAAATATGCGAAATTGAGAAGTCTTATCGCTGATTTCGATTGCCCGACAATTGTTTATGTGTCACGGACCAAACGTACGAAGATGTTGGCAGAAAAACTAACCCGGGACGGTTTTAAGGCATTGCCTTTTAACGGGAAAATGGATGCTGACAAAAAGGTTAAGAATCAAGAAGCATTTATGAATGACAATGTGCGAATTATTGTGGCGACTTCGGCATTCGGAATGGGGGTTGATAAGAAAGATGTGGGTCTTGTGGTGCATTATGATATTTCTGATTCATTGGAAAATTATGTTCAGGAAGCTGGGAGGGCCGGTCGCGATCCTCATCTTGATGCCCGTTGTTATGTGCTTTATGGAGACAATGACTTGGACAAGCATTTTATCTTATTGAATCAGACGAAGCTGAGTATGAGTGAAATCAGTAAGGTGTGGAAGGCTGTGAAGGATTTAACCAAAAAGCGTACAAGAATCTACTGCTCTGCTTTGGAAATTGCGCGGCAGGCGGGGTGGGATGATTCTGTTCCCGATATAGAAACCCGTGTGAAAACTGCTCTGGCTTCTTTGGAACAAAGCGGATATCTGGTCCGGGGAAATAATGTCCCTCACGTTTATGCTACCGGTATTACGGTGAAGAACGTTGATGAAGCAAGAGAACGTATATCTGCTTCGCTGCTATTTGAAAGAAGCGAAATAGAGAAGGCTGTCCGGATTATTAAGTCGCTTATTTCACAGAAATACATTAATAAGAATCAAGATGCAGAAACAGCAGAATCACGCATTGATTATCTGGCTGATATATTGGGGTTTGAAAAATATGAGGTTGTGTCTGCGGTGGAGAAGATGAGACAGGAAGGGATATTGGCTGATACGAAAGATATTTCTGCCTATTTGCAGGATGTAGGTGATACATCTCGTAAATCGCATTCACTGCTTGAGCGTTTTGCCAAATTGGAGCAGTATATCCTTAAACATATTGGAGATGAAGCCTGGAAGATTTCGTATAAACAATTGAATGAAAATGCCGTGAATGACGGGATTGTTGCTTCAACAGAGAAAAATATTCGGACATTGCTTTATTTCCTTGTCGTTAAAGGATATGTTTCTAAAAATGAAGATGCCCTTCATAATATGACAATTCATTCGCGGATAGATTCAACTCTGCTTGTAAAACGTTGGGAGAAACGGGTGGAGATATGTCGTTTTTTGATAGATTGGTTGTATCAGTTAGCATCCGAGGATGGAAAGTGTTTTGAAAACAATGGGGTCGTACAATTTTCGGTCGTTGAAGTTCTAAAGCGGATAAAAGCGGAGCCACGAGCGCTTTTTACCGAATTGGATAATATCCAGTTGGAGGATGTGGAAGAAGCGCTTTTATATTTATCAAAAATCGGTGCACTTAAATTAGAGGGAGGCTTTCTGGTACTATATAACGCCATGGATATTCGGAGAATCAAGGATACCAAGGTGAGGTACAAGCAGGAGGATTACCGGATGCTCAATGAATTTTATAAGCAGAAGATTCAGCAGGTGCATATTGTAGGCGAATATGCAAATCTGATGGTGAAAGATTATGATGCAGCTTTGCAATATGTTCAGGATTATTTTCAGATGGATTATAAAAAGTTTATCTCTAAATATTTTAAAGGGGAAAGGGCTGATGAAATCCAACGTAATTTGACACCGGCAAAATATCAGCAAATATTCGGACAACTTTCTGAGCGGCAAAAGGATATCATTTCGGATAAGGAGTCGCGCTGTATTGTGGTTGCCGCCGGTCCGGGCAGTGGAAAAACAAGAGTGCTGGTTCATAAACTTGCATCTCTTTTGTTGCTTGAGGATGTGAAGCATGAACAACTTTTGATGCTGACGTTTTCGCGTGCGGCAGCCACAGAGTTTAAACAGCGATTGATGGATCTGATAGGAAATGCTGCCCACTATGTAGAAATAAAGACGTTTCATTCCTATTGTTTTGATCTTTTGGGGAGAATAGGTAATCTGGAAGATGTCAAGGACGTGGTGGCTAAAGCAGCTGATATGATCAATGAGGGGGAGGTTGAGCCGAATAAGATAGGTAAGACTGTGTTAGTCATCGATGAGGCTCAGGATATGGGTGAAGAGGAATTCCGTCTTGTGAAGGCTCTTATGGACTACAATGAAGATATGAGGGTGATTGCAGTGGGTGACGATGACCAGAATATATATAAGTTCCGTGGGTCTGATTCCGGCTATATGGAGCAGTTTTTAAAGATGCCCGGAAGCAGGCTGATTGAGATGACTGAGAATTATCGCAGTGCACGGCATCTGGTAGGTTTTGCGAATGCGTTTGTCAAAAAAATCTGCAAACGAATGAAAAGCGAACCTATCAGACCGGTAAAGACCGATGACGGGCTGGTTCGGTTAATACATTATCGCACCAAATATATGTACCGGCCTTTTGTGGAGATGGTGACGAACAACAGGGGGACAGGTACTTCGTGTGTGCTTACGCAGACCAATGAAGAAGCTGCTATTTTAGTGGCTCTTTTAAAGAAATATGGTGTAAACAGCACGTTGATACAGGCGATGGATGGCATACGTTTTTGGAATATGGCAGAGGTGAGGTATTTTTTGAAATGTATCGATAAGCAGATTGATGCTCCTGTAATTCCTGAAGATGTGTGGGAAAAGGCGAAAAATGAAACTTTTTCCTGTTATGGTAAAAGCCAGAGCCTGGATTATCTGAAACGTTGTCTGACAATCTTTGAAGAGACTTACAAGAGTAAATATGTAAGTGATTTCAAGGAATTTGTATTTGAATCGTTTGTAGAGGATTTTTGTGATGTATCGAATGCGGATGTTGTAGTTTCGACAATACATAAAGCCAAGGGCAGAGAGTTTGATGATGTATATATGTTTGTTGCTGCCGGTTATGAGAAAAACGATGATTTGATGAGGAGGTATTACGTTGGAATGACTCGGGCAAAAAATCGTTTGTTTATATGTACGAATAGTGACTGCTTCAATGGTTTGCATGCAGATCAGGAGTTGGAGAACAATGGACAATATGAAATGCCCGAGGAGGTGGTGTTGCAACTATCCTATAAGGATGTCTTTCTGGGATTCTTCAAAGATGTGAAACGGGAGATTCTGGCTTTGAGAAGCGGGGATGTATTGAGCTATGATGATTATATTTTGTACAATAGCAATCATAGACCGATTGCGAAGTTGTCGCGGAGCATGCAGGAGAAATTGTTGGATTGGAAAGAGAAGGGTTATGAGGTGAAATATGCTTCTGTTAGTTTTGTGGTAGCATGGAAGCCTAAAGATGCCCGGAAAGAGGAAAAGGAGAGTGCTGTTTTGTTGGTTGATTTGACTTTGGGTAAATAATAAGTAAAAAAGCGTAGTAAAAAGGGGAAAGATATGTATGGCATTTTTGACCAAATGGCATAAATTTGTACGTTCGTAAAAAATGGACAGAAATGTAATGATTTATACTATGCGAATTGTTTGTTCTTTCTTCCTGCTGGTGATGCTGTTATGGTGTGGTAGTGTAAAACGGGTGAGCGCTCAGGAGCAGGGAAAATTGAGATATAGGCGAGAATTGTATTCTGAATTGAAGGGAGAAATTCAGTTGTCGGGTGCTTTTGCTTTGTATCCGATTGTGGTACGTTGGGCAGAAGAGTTTCGTAAAATACATCCGAAAGTGAGGATAGACATTTCGGCAGGAGGTGCCGGCAAGGGTATTACCGATGCTTTGGCTAAGGTGGTTGATTTGGGTATGGTATCCCGTGACATTTATCCGCAGGAGATAGAGAAGGGGGCATTCCCGATTGCTGTGGTGAAAGATGCTGTGGTGCCGACAATAAATGCAAATAATCCGTTGATTAAAGAGATTTTAGCGACAGGCCTGACACGGGAGGCGGCTGTGCGTATGTGGGCTAAGGGTGAGGCAAAGACATGGGGGGATGTGTTGGGGACGGACAGTAAGATACCTGTACACGTATATACCCGCTCGGATGCTTGCGGTGCTGCGGAGACATTTGCTGCCTGGCTGGGTGTCAAACAGGAGGATTTGGAGGGGACGGCAGTATTCGGAGACCCGGGGGTGACTTCTGTGGTGCAGCGGGATAAGGTGGGTATCGGATTCAATAATATTGCTTATGCTTATGACATTAC
>CAKVCR010000124.1 GCA_934725835.1 uncultured Odoribacter sp. | reverse complement strand
ATTCTCATCTGGCAACAAGATTTCTATCACAGAGATACCTGACTATTTTTATCGCAATTGTCTTGCCATTGTATTCCCATACATTATTCAAGCTACTAAGGAGTGACTTTCGGAGAAAGTTTTGCATATTTGTTGATGTTTTTTACCTCAACGCAAATATTGTTTTTTATGTCAAGCATGGCGTTGATAAGATAAAGGCATTGAAAATTGTGAAGGTCATCGGGTGTGATACGTGCTTCTGTGGCTGTGCCGTTGGCTAAGAGCTGACGGCGTCGTGTGCCGTTGAGCAGGTAGGCTCGAGGTATGATATAGCGGCTGCCATCGAAGAGAACGACATTGCTGTAACTGGTGTCTGTGATTTCTCCATTTTTGATAATCAGAATATCATCGCAGGTGCCGCGTTGGGCGCGAAGATTGTTTAAGACTTGGCGGTCGGCATATTTTAAATGATAGTCTACATGATTCCCTTCTATGAGCTGTAGGGTATGTATCTGCCTGGGAGTGTAGTCAGCAAATTCTATTTCCCCTTTGTGTATGTTGTATAGATAGCGGCACTTGACATTTCCCTTACGTTTGTCTTCCGGAATGAGGGTGTCGCTGAATGTTGGCAATATAGGGTTGGAAGTCCCTATTTCTGCCAGGGTCGTTCGGATGCGTTGAATGTGTGGGATAGGGTTTGTGAAATGTCCGTCAATTATTTGTAGTGTTTCAATAAAACTGATATTTTCAATGGATGACATATTGATATGTGTGTTTGATTAGATGGATAAATAAATTTTTTCCAGGACTTCTTTGTATTCTTCTTCTGCTATGCTGTTGATGGTGATACCACCTCCGCTGCGAAAGAAGTATTGATCGTTTTCTTTTTCAATGAAGCGAATCATGACGGCACTATCAAGACTTTTTCCGTCGAAGTAGCCGAATATGCCGCTATAGTATCCTCTGGCAATGCCTTCGGCAGCCTGAATCAGTTTTACCGTTGAGGGTTTGGGGGCTCCTGATATGGAACCGGCAGGGAGCAAGCGGAAGATGATGTCTCCTATACAACTGTGCCAATTGTCAGGAAGCTGACCAACGACCTCTGAACTTGTCTGTAATATTTCACCTTTGAGGGTACGTATGTTTTCTATGTAGCGGAATTGTCTGACTTGTATGTTCTGTGCCACCATGTTTAAATCGTTGCGTAGTAAGTCAACAATGGTGTAGTGTTCGCACTCTTCTTTGTAGTTGTCCATTAAAAGGGATTCGGCATTGGGTAGGGTGGCATCAATGGTTCCTTTCATGGGATAGCTGGAGATTTCATTACCTTGAATGCGCACAAAAGTTTCTGGCGAAAAACAGACAAACCGGTCGGGAAGCAATATTTTGTATTTGGCCCGGCTATGATAGAATATCTGTTCCAGTGTGAGGTTGGTACGGATTGGAGTGCGCTCAGTCAGATTCAATAGGAAGCTGTTGCCGTATAAAAGTCCATTATGTACAATTTCGAATTTGGCAGCGTACGCTGCTGCGTCAGTATGCAAAATTTTTAGTTGAGGAGCGGGGCAAGGTGGCAGCACGCTTCCTGTATTGGAGATTTCACCGGCTTTAAAGAGGATTCTTTTGTCTTCTAATGGATTCTCGATAAAAAAACCTTTGTTGATTTCAAAATCTACTCCAAATAGAAAAGGACGGTTTGTTTTACCGCATCTGTTCATTTCGTGGCGGACACTGTTTGCTTCTATCATTTCATTTTAAATTTTGCGAATGCAAAGTTATTATTATTACATTTGCCTCCATGAAAAAAATCCTGGTTATTGATAATTACGATTCTTTTGTGTTCAATATCGTACAATTGTTGAGAGAAGCTCCTGAAGCTCCTCGGTTTGACATTGTGCATAATGATTGTATTGATTTCTCCCGATTGAAAGAATATGGCGGTCTTTTGCTTTCTCCTGGACCGGGGGTGCCGTCTGAGGCTGGCGAATTAAACAGTTTAATTGAAAAAAGCATTTATTCGCACAGCATTCTAGGAATTTGTTTAGGGCATCAAGCGATTGCAGAAGTGTTCGGGGCAGGTTTGTTGAATCTTCCTTTTCCGCTGCATGGGCATCATAGTGTATTGTCTCAGGTGGGAGAAGGGGATCCTTTGTTGTGTGGATTGGAGGTTCCGGCTGTCGTAGGTCGTTACCATTCATGGGTGGTGAATCCGGAGGGGTTGCCGGAGGATTTGCTGGTGACATCTGTGGACGAAGCGGGGAATATTATGTCATTGAAGCATCGTAGACTGCCTGTTTATGGCGTGCAGTATCATCCGGAGTCCTATATGTCTAATTGTGGAAAAGTTTTGATTTCAAATTGGTTACAGACAGTTGCCGATTGAATGGGTTTGAATTTGTATTGTGAGATTGTGCCGGTTGTAGAAATAGGAAAAAACCACTACCTTTGTGCGCTGAAAAAAAGAGAGATATGGATTTTATTACAATTATTGATTACATTGGTACTTTTGCTTTTGCCATTAGTGGTATACGTTTGGCTTCTGCTAAACGTTTTGACTGGTTTGGAGCATACGTTGTTGGTTTTGTAACAGCTGTCGGTGGAGGGACTATACGTGATTTGATGTTGGATGTTCCGCCTTTTTGGATGTTGCAGGCAGACTATCTGATTGTGACGGCATCAGCATTGGGATTTGTGATTGTCTTCGGTAAATATGTGATTCGGTTGAACAATACGTTTTTTATATTCGACGCCATTGGTTTGGGGTTATTTACCGTTGTGGGTATTGAAAAGAGTATTACACACGGCTATCCTATGTGGGTGGGGCTTATTATGGGGACGATGACTGGAGCTGCCGGTGGTGTGATACGTGATACCTTAATTAATGAGGTCCCTTTGATTTTCCGTAAAGAAATATATGCTTTGGCTTGTGTTTTCGGTGGTTTGTGTTATTACTTATGTATGTATTTGGGTACAACGGATACTCTTGCTCAAGTTGTAGCTGCAATAGCCGTGATTGTCGCACGTATTCTTGCTGTTAAATATGGTATCAGTTTGCCGAATTTGAAGGGTGAAAGTCAAAATACCTAATTATTGTGAAAAGAATTATTTTGTAGGATTCAATATCTATGTTATCTTTGCAGAAAAGAATTTCGTAGGGAAATGGAAGAAAAAACTATTAACTTAATACATTTTTGTCGCATTTAATTAGAATTTGTAATATGGAACTAGAAAGTATTTTTTCAAATATTGCACAATCGGGAGAAGAAGAACAGTTTAATCTGTTGGCGAAATCGCCAAATTGCCGGGTGGAACGAATTGTATCTGCAGGACATAGTTCTCCTAAAGGTTTTTGGTATAATCAAGAGAATGATGAATTTATCATGTTGGTGCAGGGAGAAGCCACTTTGGAGTTTGAAGACAAGATGGTGGATATGAAGACGGGTGATTATATGGTGATTCATAAGAATACCAAGCATAGAATCGAAAAGAGCAGTATGAATCCTGCATGTATATGGCTTTGTGTTTTTGATATCCAATAGCGATAATAATTTAGATGGTAAAACTCTCTTTTTATTCCTGTTACAAGGCAAATAAAAAGAGAGTTTTTTATTACGTGTGATTGATTGTCTCTCTTTTTGTGAGAAGGTGTTTTTCTCTTTCACTTATTTACTGTATTTTTGCAAATGAGTTTATAAGGAGTTGTCAATATGAATGATATACAGGAAGAAGAAGGAGTTGTAGCCATTTACGGGGCTCGGGAACACAATCTCAAGAACATTGATCTGAAAATCCCCCATAATAGCTTGTCTGTGATTACCGGATTAAGTGGCAGCGGTAAGTCATCTTTGGCTTTTGACACAATTTATGCAGAAGGTCAAAGGCGTTATATGGAAACTTTTTCTGCTTATGCCCGTCAGTTTATCGGTGATATGGAGCGTCCTGATGTGGATAAAATTACCGGCTTGAGTCCTGTTATCTCTATTGAACAGAAAACAACAAACCGAAGTCCGCGTTCTACGGTAGGGACTATTACAGAAATCTATGATTTTCTCCGTCTGCTGTATGCTCGGGCCGGAGAGGCTTATTCTTACCTGACTGGCAGCCGAATGGTGAAGTATACGGATGATAAGATACTGAATCTTATTTTGCAGAATTTTGATAAGCAACGAATTCTATTATTGGCACCGGTGGTTAAAGGACGTAAGGGGCATTATAAGGAATTGTTTGAAAATCTGCGTAAAAAAGGGTTTATCACGGCGCGTGTGGATGGTGAGTTGCGTGAAATTACCTTGGGGATGAGTGTTGACCGTTATAAAATGCACGATATTGAAATTGTCGTGGATAAATTGGTGGTGGACGGTACGGATTTGAAACGTTTGAAAGCATCTATTGCCACTGCGATGAAACATGGTGATGGAGTTATGATGGTGAAGCCCATTGAGCAGGGGAATGTCTCTTATTATAGCCGGAATTTGATGTGTCCGGATACCGGAATGTCTTATCGAGATCCGGCTCCGCATACCTTTTCTTTTAATTCTCCTCATGGTGCCTGTCCGAAATGTAAAGGTATGGGATTTGTGAACGTTGTGGATATAAACAAGATTATACCTAACGATAAGTTGTCGATTTACGATGGTGGCATTGAGCCGCTTGGAAAATATAAAAACAGTATTCTTTTCTGGCAAATCGAGACTGTATTACAGAAACATGGTTTTGAATTGAATACTCCAATTAACGAGTTGTCTGAAGAGGCATTGACAGATGTCTTATATGGCTATCCTGGACAGATACGTCTGGAAAATAAGGCTTTGGGAGTTTCTTCCAATACATTGTATAACTTTGAAGGAATCATCAAATATATTACAGCTCAAGAAGAGAATACGACGTCTAAGAGAGCAAACAAATGGGCGGAACAGTTTATTTCCACCGTCAAGTGTGATGCCTGTCATGGAATGCGCCTTTCGCAGGAAGCACTCAGTTATAAAATTGCCGGTAAAAATATTTCAGAGCTGGCAAATATGGAGTTACAGGATTTGTATACATGGGTTGAGACAAGTATGCACCAGCTGGATGATAAGCAGCAAAAGATTGCCGGTGAAATTTTTAAAGAGATAGGGGTGCGCTTGCAGTTTTTGTTGGACGTCGGACTTGATTATCTGACATTGAATCGGGCTTCAGTTTCTCTGTCGGGGGGAGAATCTCAACGTATCAGGCTTGCCACGCAAATCGGTTCGCAATTGGTGAATGTACTTTATATTCTGGACGAGCCCAGTATCGGTTTGCATCAGAAGGACAACCGCAAGTTGATTCGTTCTTTACGACAATTGCGTGACAACGGCAATACTGTCATAGTGGTGGAGCATGACCGGGAAATGATGGAGAATGCTGATTATATTGTAGATATGGGACCATATGCCGGTCGTAAGGGCGGAGAGGTTGTTGCATGTGGGAGGTATCAGGATATTTTGAAGGGGAATAGTCTTACTGCGCAATATTTAAACGGAACACGTAGTATTCGGTTACCTGAAATGCGTCGCCAAGGAAATGGAACATTCCTTACGCTTGAGGGATGTACCGGAAATAATCTTAAGGATGTAAATGTAGATATACCTTTGGGGATGTTTGTGTGTGTCACCGGAGTTAGTGGTAGTGGTAAATCGTCGCTGATTAACGGTACGTTATATCCTATTTTGGCTGAAAAATTTTACCGTTCGGCAGTAACTCCATTGCCATGCCGCTCTTTTAGAGGATTTGACCAAATAAATAAAGTGATTGTTGTAGACCAAAAGCCTTTGAGCCGTTCGCCGCGCTCTAATCCGGCTACTTATACCGACTTGTTTACAGATATCCGTAAGATATATGAAAAGTTGCCTGAAGCACAAATCAGGGGATATGGAGCAGGACGTTTTTCTTTTAATGTAACCGGAGGACGGTGTGAAGCGTGTAAAGGTGCAGGCGTGAAGGTGATTGAGATGAATTTTTTGCCGGATGTTTATATGAAATGTGATGTGTGCAACGGTAAACGCTATAACAAAGAGACATTAGAGATTCGCTTTCGCGGGAAATCCATCGGAGATGTTTTGGATATGACTATTAATCAAGCGGTTGAATTCTTTGAAAATATACCACATGTATTGCAGAAATTGAAAGTATTGCAGGAGGTCGGGTTAGGATATATCAAGGTAGGTCAACCTTGTACTACATTGAGTGGAGGTGAATCTCAACGGGTGAAGTTGGCGGCTGAACTAGGAAGAAAAGATACAGGCAAGACGCTATATATTTTGGATGAGCCGACAACCGGTCTGCATTTTGAAGATATCCATATTCTTTTGGAAGCTATTCAACGTTTAGTGAATAAGGGGAATACGGTTATTGTAATAGAACATAATCTGGATGTTATAAAAGTGGCGGATTATATCATTGATATGGGCCCTGGTGGAGGGAAAGGAGGGGGACGTGTAGTTGCAACAGGGACACCGGAGGAGGTGGCAATGGTGGCAGAATCTGAAACAGGTAAATTCCTGGCTGAAGAATTGAAAAGATAGAAGTAAAATCTTATATTTGCAACGCAAATCAAAACAAACAAGATGCAAGAAAAAATTTTGATATTGGACTTCGGCTCGCAATATACACAGTTGATTGCGAGAAGAGTTCGGGAATTGAATATTTATTGCGAGATTTATCCTTACAATAAATACCCGGCTCTTGACTCCTCGGTAAAGGGAGTTATTCTTTCCGGAAGCCCTTTCTCTGTAAGAGATGAGAAGGCTCCAAAACCTGACTTATCTGCTATAAAAGGGCATTTACCTTTGTTAGGAGTGTGTTTCGGTGCACAGTATTTAGCTCATAATTTCGGAGGAGAGGTTAAAGCTTCCAATAAACGTGAATATGGTCGTGCCAATTTGGCGTATGTGGACAAAGAGAGCCCTTTGTTTCGCGGAATCAGTGATAATTCGCAGGTGTGGATGTCGCACGGAGATACGATTGAACGTCTTCCTGAGAACTGCTGTGTAATTGCTAGTACTGCAGACGTTAAAAATGCCGCCTTTAAAGTAGAGGGAGAGACAACGTATGCCATTCAATTCCATCCGGAAGTGTATCATAGTACAGAAGGCAAAGAGTTGCTTCGTAATTTTGTGGTGGATATCTGCGGATGTGAGCAAAGTTGGACTCCGGATTCATTTGTAGAGACAACTGTTGCTGAGTTGAAACAAAAGTTGGGGGATGATCGTGTGATACTTGGTCTTTCCGGTGGCGTTGATTCAACTGTGGCTGCTATGTTGCTTCATCGGGCTATCGGAAGGAATCTGACTTGTATCTTCGTTGATAATGGTTTGTTGCGTAAAGATGAATATAAGGATGTACTTGAGAATTATAAAGAGCTTGGATTGAATGTGGTGGGAGCAGAGGCCGGAGAACTTTTCTTGGGACGTTTGGCTGGCGTCACAGATCCGGAGAAGAAACGCAAAATCATTGGTAGCACATTTATTGATGTTTTTGATCAGGAGGCTTCTAAAATAAAAGATGCAAAATGGTTGGGTCAGGGTACGATTTATCCGGATGTGATTGAGTCGTTATCAGTGAACGGACCTTCGCAAACAATTAAATCTCACCATAATGTGGGTGGTTTGCCTGATTACATGAAATTGCAGTTGGTAGAGCCTTTGCGTTTGTTGTTTAAAGATGAAGTGCGACGTGTCGGTAAAAGTTTAGGCTTGGCAGATAAATTTTTGCAAAGGCATCCTTTCCCGGGTCCTGGACTTGCCATTAGAATTTTGGGAGAGATTACTGCTGAAAAAGTACGTCTTTTGCAGGAGGCCGATCATATATTCATCTCCATGCTTCAGGAAGAAGACCTCTACAGTCAGGTTTGGCAGGCAGGAGTTGTATTATTGCCTGTGCAGAGCGTAGGAGTGATGGGTGATGAGCGTACTTATGAGAGCGTTGTAGCTTTGCGTGCTGTGGAATCTACTGACGGAATGACGGCAGACTGGTGTCATTTGCCTT
>CAKVCR010000123.1 GCA_934725835.1 uncultured Odoribacter sp. | reverse complement strand
GAACACGGATACATACCCAACACTTTGATTTTCAGGAATCTGGTTTAAATTCTTCGCCTTTTTAAGTGATGTTTTTATAAAGCCAACCGCTTGCTGCTTGTCCTCTGTCAGATAAAAACCCTTTCCGAAGTCCTTTCCGTCCGAGCAGCGACCTAAATCGATTTTCGTGATTCCCAGATAGCTTCCGTGGTAGAGCAGCATTCCGTCTTCAAGTTTCATAGCGCCACTCCTTTCGCAGCAATGATTCCGGAAATATCATTCATAATGGACTCATCTCCGCTCATATGCAGCGTATCATAGCAATCCTCGATGTATTTCCAAATACCGCAATCTTTAAAGAGCCTGTTTGCTTTCGAAGACGGCACCTTGTATTTGCTGCAAAACTGCTGAAGCAGTCGCGATTCCATGTACAGCACTTCATTGATCATATTCACGCCCCTCCTCACATTTGCTCTTTACGAAAGGTTGGCTGTATAAGCGCAGCCATCTCGATTTCAAAACCGAATACTATACCTATTGTGATTTTATTGTACCACAGCAACGGTTGGATTACAACTGAATGGCTTGTTACAAGCGTAAATTTTCTATTAAGAGCAACATATAACCGCCCAAGCGCAGAACCGGCAGGCCCCTAACTAAGGGTCTGCCGGTTTCTAGGTATATGGGTGATTCTACGATCTGCGCCTAATCAATCGCAAACAGGAACCGGGTGATTCTCCACTTTCGTAAAAGCAGGAAAATCAGAATCCCACCAAACAAGCCTACAACAAAATTCAAAGAAACCAAGGCTATTGGCGGCATCCAGGGTTTATTGAACAGGCAAATAGATAGATATATCAACTGCTGATGGAATAAATACACTGTCATTCCACTCTTTTGTACGATGCCACCTTTTTCTTCAGGAGGCTTTCTGTTGAACAGAAGGCAGCCAATGATGAAACTGTAAGTACCAAAAATACTGACAAACGGACTTATTCCAACCGCAAGTGCTTTTGACAGTGTGCCTTGCTCAAGTAGGACTTGTTGTCCTGCAAACAACAAAACAGTTAATAGTGTCCCCCCCCCCAAGGACTCTCCAGTCTATGAATTTACTTGTGTCTGTTCTTCGAAAAACAATTCCAAGATAAAAGAATAGGGCGTATCTTAGTGCAGTTAAAATCTGGAAAATATTCGGAACATGCACGAAAGACATCATTGTTGATAAGTAGTGTAAGAAAAGAAATGCAGCACAAACCAGATATTTATTCTTTTGTTCCACAGCAATTCTATCCGCCAGCGGTTGAAAGAAGACAAATTGCCAAAACAGCATCAGCAGGAACCACAGTTGGCTCGGTCCTGCTCCAAGCAAATATTTGATGACCAGTTCCTTAGGGCTGGGGCTCCAAAAATAGCAATAGAAGGGTATAACCCAAAGTATTGCGGTTGTGGCATACGGCAGTAATAAACGACGAGTTTTCTTTTTAATTACTGTCTTCCAATCAGAATATCGGTCTGTCTCGTAACGCAAATATGCGTAAACATAACCGGATACAAAGGTAAAGGCGTAGATGTGGATACTGTTTAAGAATTGTGCCACAAAGTAATATATCCGGCTTGTCTGGTATGCCGATTGCGGTGCCCAGGAAAGCCCTGTGCAGCAAAGCAGGCTGTGATACAGTACAACAAGCAGCATTAATAAACCTTTTATGCTGTTCATTTCTGTTAGCTCATATTTTTTCCAATCCATTTTCATCCTCTATTAATTGCCACTTCCTCGGTTTAAAAGAATTTGCCTCGAACCTTCTTCACCTTATCTCTGTAAAAAATTAGGTTCACACACAACACCAACACAGCGGCCATAACAGCTGTTTCAACCGCCATAAGGAACCATTGCAAATATGTAACTTCCCGCATATGAAACATTTTGGAAATCAGTACAATTCCTGCAAAGGTGATTCCATCTATCATAAACTGTTTACATACCTTTTTCATCGGCCAACAAATGAAGTTCTTTGAATCATAAACCGCCAGCCAAATGGTTTGATAGGCCATTGCAGCTAGAGTACCAATTGCGACTCCAATCAGCCCCCACAACTTTACCGTTGCGACGGAAAGCACAATGTTCATAATCGCTGCGACGATATAGTTTCTCTGGGTTTGTTTATAATGTCCTGCCGCAAGCACCATGATATTATAAGGTAGCCGCAGACAGTGCATTGCGTTTGCAAGTGTCAGAAGCAAAGCAAACAGAGGCTGAATGTAATTTGCGTCATGGATGCCATCTGTATAAACTCGTACAAAGGAAACGATCAACGCAGCCGTACATGAAAAAACAAAGGTTGTTCCGGTATGAATGACCCACTCTGTCCAACCAAAAAGTTCATTAAGTTCAGAAAGCTCCTGTTTGGCCCAAAGCTCTCCTATCAGTGACTGGATACCGTTCGTTAAAGACAGGAAAACGGTCTTCACGCCTTTCACTACCAGGTAGTACACCGAATAAACGGAAACATCTGACAAATTGGAGAACATTGTTAATACGATTGTGTCCGTTCCGTCCAAAACAACTGCCGCAACATGCTGCGCGACACCGTTCCATTTCTGCTGAATAGGTTCCTCTTGGTACTGAATTTTCCAATCGATTTGATAACGCTTATCAATATAGAGCCGCAAAGCAACAGGTCTTATAAGGTAAATCAGAGAACTTGCAAGCTTCACCAGTTGAATGGAACCGCCCGCCTGAATCAAGACAATGCAAATCACTGTATTCAGGATAATGGTGATCGTTTGGGCATTGTATTGAATATACCCTCGTTGGTCAGCGGTTAGCAGCAAAGAATTAACGATTCCAAAGTAGAACTGCGCAAAGGAACTGATGGAAATTGCCGCAATGAGCGCAGCCGTGTACAGGAACCCAAAGGAGCGCTCAATCATCAGTGGGTATACCACTAGCAAAAAGAGAACGTAGGCAAGAAGTATGGAGGCCAACCTACGAAAGAACTTATTCGCCGATGCCATGACCTTGCTGATTTGCTCTCGGTCACAATCTGCCAAAGGCTTATACAGCGCTGACTGGACGACCGCTCCAACCCCCAGTTCCAAAAATGAAATAATGCCCAGAAACTGTGAGATGGAGCTTACAAGGCCGTTCACCTCTGAACCGTAATGCTGTAAAAAGAAGTGCGGAAGAATAAAGCCGCAAATCAGTGTTACAATTTGTGTAGCCAAGGAGGCTGCTGTATTTCTGGCAAGCAGTTTATTTCTCACTTGTTACACCACTTTTTTGATTATAAAAATACTCTTTTTTAAGCTTCACGACCTCATTGCTCAGTAATAAGATACCGAAAAGATTGGGGATAATCATTAACCCATTAAAGGTATCTGCTAAATCCCACACAAATCCCAGTGTAGACTGAGACCCGAGTAGAATAGCAAGGACCCAGAAGCACCGAATTACTTTACGGCTTCTCTCTCCCCAGATATATGTCGCCGCCTGTTCTGCATAAATATAATAACTGATTAAGCAAGACAGCCCGAACAGTACAACAGCCCCCATACTAATGTAGAATCCAACGTTACCAGGGAGCATTTTCTGAAAAGCCGCAACTGTCAGAGACGCTCCGTCAAATTCACCAGTTTTCCACAAGCCAGACATCACAATCGCCAATGCAGTTATAGTGCACACCAAAATGGTGTCCAAAAACACCTCAACCGGTCCCCAGAGTCCCTGCTCTACAGGGTGATTCACCTTTGCACCTGAGTGCACCATGGCAGCGGTACCGAGTCCCGCCTCGTTGGAATACATACCTCTAGCAACACCATTTTTGATGCACATAAAGACGCTACCCACAGCTCCACCAGCCAGAGCCGTTGGAGTAAAAGCACATTTAACTACTTCCACAATTGCGGCAGGCACACTGGTAATATTCACAATAATGAGAACAAGGCCAGCCAAAACGTAAGCTCCCCCCATAAACGGGGAGATCACCTCACATACGTATCCAATCCGTTTGCCACCACCAAAAACCACAATGCCAACAATAACCGCTAAGACAACGCCTGTCACTAGCGTAGGTACGTGGAAGTGGTCATTCAGCGTTGTTGCGATAGTATTCGTATCAACAATGCCAGAAATTACAAATGCAAACGGAATAACAAGGACAGCAAACAAGATGCCCAGCCATTTCTGATGCAGACCTTTCTCCAGATAGTACATCGCTCCACCAGAAACCGTTCCGTCTTCATGTACTTCTCGGTATTTAATTCCCAGCGTGATTTCCGCAAACTTGGATGCCATTCCAAACATAGCGGCAATGATCATCCAAAGTAACGCACCGGGACCACCTGCAACAAGCGCTGTTGCGACACCGGCAATATTTCCGGAACCAACAATTGCTGCAACGGAGGTCATAGCCGCCTGAAAAGAGGTAATTTCACCCGGTGCAACTGTAGTATCATCTTTTTGTTTAAACGCTTTGACAATTGTGTTCTTTACTAAAAGGCCGGGATAACGGAACTGGAAAAAACCTAATCGGATCGTAAAATAAACACCTGTTGCAAAAATTAGTATCAGAAGAGGCACACCCCAAACGATGCCGTTTATGAAATCATTTATTTGAATAATTATGTCCATCTACTTACCTCAGTCCTTCGAAGGAAGTTGAATCCACTCTCCGATGATTCTGTCTTGATCTCCAACAAATGGGCTAAATCCAGATCCATCAAAAAAAGTCAACTCTCCAAAATACAATCTGCCACCAGTGTAATACCAGTCCACACGCACATGTGGAATATCCTTCGCCAAAATCTTGCTCAATTGGAACATTTCATCGGCAAATGGCGGTTTTTCCATCACTTCGTTAGACAGCGGGTCCTCTGGTTGTTCGAAGTCTGTTTTATTCCAATTCCTATCGTAGAAATCTTGTGTGTGGATACCTTCAAAGCGTCCATGATGAATTTCTACTAATCGGGGCTCACCATTGAAGCATAACACCTTATAATCTGCTAATTCACCAGTTCCGGAATCATCTTGCATATATTGCTCACAGATAATCCTTCTGGGAACATCCTTATAAGGCCACTCTCTTCCAGTCAAGTAATAATTCTGTCTTAGACCTTTTCGTAGGTCTGCTTTTACTTTCGGTATATCCAACTTGGACTTATCCTTGCAGATGCACATGCCCAAACCGGAATTGTGATTGCATTTGAGAACAAATTGATCCGGCAAAGCATCAAAATCGATTTCATCCGGGTCGTCCCATACCCCAATCAGGGGAATCAGGTATTCCTCTCCCAGGGTTTTTGCAATGTATTCCCGGACCTTGTACTTGTCCACCATCATGGTGTATTCCGGCTTCCGGTTGTAGAGCTTCAGCCATTGGAGTTTTTCGTTGAAGGTTTGGGGGTGTGTAAGATTCAACGATTTTCCCATTTTTCCTCTAAACAAACACCGAAGATAGCTCTCATCATCTAGACAGTTCAAAAATCCTTTACTTGCTATGAAAGCAACGAATCTATACGGATTTTTCAAGTATGTTTGTAAAGAACTTTGCATTTCTTCACTCTCTCCATTTCATAAAAATAACGAGATGCAACATACAAAAACAAATACATAAATGGGTTATCGTAGAAGTTTACCGCTGCAGAATCAAAAAAGAGCTGCTCAACACAAAATGTAAGAAAAAGTATGCTTGTGTTTTCACTTAAATGCGATATACTCTTAACAATAATACTCAAAAAAATAGAATAATAGATTAACGTTCCCACGGCGCCAAAAGAGACCAACAGTTCCATATAATTGCTGTGGCTATAAGTTCCCCATCCAGAATTTGCAGCAAAATATCCATATCCATTTCCAAAGAGTGGCTCCTGAAGGAAGAACTTCACTCCCCATCTATACATATCTACTCTTTCTCCAGTAGAACTATGAACAACGTTTGGTTGCATCAAATCCGCAAAAAATTTATCTATTCTGCGTCCTAATGCTTGATAAAATAACTCGTTGTTCCGTATCAAGTAATACAAAATAAGTGCTCCAATACAAACAGAAACATACTTCCAAACTTTCCATTTGTACCTATAAATACTTACTAACGCTAAAATAATGCAGACTCCAACTACCCCCTTTTTGGAGCCCGTAAGAAGAATGGCAAGGCAAGAAAGTGCAAACAAAGGCAATAATTTTTTTCTTTGCTTAATCACAATTAGATAATAGATCATAGTTACACAATAACAAAGATACATCGCTGCCGTATTCACATTCCCCGATGCACTTGATCCAAGCCTTAATACTTGACCACGAACAAGAGATTGTCCATCCATCAATACAATGTAACATAGAAATAACTCACATCCATATATCAGCGCCCTTTCAAATTGTCCAATTAAGTCTGTAGCGGTACTAGAGTAAGAAAAAAATATACATAACACATACCCCGGCAAGAGATGCATCATTATTGTTTTCCATCCGAAGGCGTACTGAGGGTTAATGATTCTAGACATTAGAACAGTTACCCAAAACCATACTACCCAAAAAAAATACAGGCAGTGCGGTTTGTACAATTTTCCTCTTCCATAAAAAAGAACAGCAATTAGTAATAATACACTCGAAGTCAGTGATATCATCATATAATTGCCCAAACAACAAATGATAAAAAGGCCACCAACAGGAATCAGTACTCCCCTGATTCCTACACTTCGCTTTCTATGATTCTGTAATTTCTCTTGGATACTATTGGTAGATTTGTTCAATATAATTCACCCATATATGTACAATATTGTCCCCTGAAATGATTTCACGAATTCTTTCTGCATTCCTTGCCATCCACTGCATTTTACTTGGATTCTCTGCAGCAAACCTTAATGCCTGATGCATTTCTTCTGTATCTCCAACCCGCGTTAGAATTCCATTCACACCGTTTTCGATAAACATTCTCGCACCGCCAATCGGATGATCTGTGGAAATAACAGGAACTCCCAGCGCAAGTGCCTCCAACATAGAATTCGACATGCCTTCATAATTAGACGGCAACACAAATGCCGCTGCGTCACGTATCTGTTGATGTACTTGTTTGGAGAATCCCTTTAGAAAAACTCTATTTTCCAACCCTAGTTTAGCGATTTTTCTTTCCAACAAATCTCTTTGCGGTCCTTCTCCGTATATTTCTAACGTATAATCCTTATATTCTGCAGAAAATTTGGCAAATGCATCTATCAGCATTTCCAAATTTTTTTGTGGCTCTAAACGAACAGCAGAAACAAATACTTTTCTTCGAGTTCCGCAAAACGGTTCTGGCAGATTCTCGGCCAATGGATTAGCTATCACAATTCCTCGAGACTGTGCATATTTACCAAAATAATCCTGTGCATCCTTTGTTTGGAAAACAAAGCCGTCTGAAAATCGATAGAGGAAATCCCTCATCATTCTCACTACTTTTTTTCGAGGATTCTGATATGGATCATTTCTTTCCGAAACAATTATTTTACACCCTACTCCGCTTTTTGCCAAAATGGCAGTCATATTAACTACCGGCAAAAAAGAAACGATTACATTTGGCTTTTCTGAAACATAGCATTTGTGTAAAGCCTTTATTTGTTCAACAGAGCCAAAAAATCTACTATTCTTACAATTTAACTCTATGAGATTAACATTAGGATTAAGAGGATAAACAATCTTTCGCTTGAGTAACGTAATGAGTGACACATCATGTCCTAATTCACTCAATTTACCACTCAACAAGGTAACAACTCTCTCTGCTCCACCGCCTCCAAGTTGTGATATGGTAAAAACTATTTTCATTATTTATCCTCCTCCCTGACACTCCAAATCGCCATCGTATCATAAGTAACTATTGTTCCCTATCTTGATGCAGTAGTCCTTAAACTCATTCAAGAAGTTATTCCGTTTTATTCTCAGTTTTTCTGACTCATAGTCCGCAGCTTTATCAAAATTCTGTTTTGCAGCTTTTTTCATCTGAGATTTATACACTTTCCCTATTAATGATTACAAGATAAA
>CAKVCR010000122.1 GCA_934725835.1 uncultured Odoribacter sp. | reverse complement strand
GAATACAATAGTTATCATGACCTCTAATATCGGTAGCCGCCAATTAAAGGATTTTGGCACCGGGATTGGTTTTTTGACGGCAGACCGAACTGGAAATTCAGATTATGCTAGAGGTGTGGTACAGAAGGCATTAAGAAATACATTTTCTCCTGAATTTTTAAATAGAGTAGATGATGTGATTATATTTAATTCACTGACTAAGGAACATTTACATACTATTATAGATGTTGAATTGCAAGGTTTGTTCAAAAGAGTTAGTGATTTAGGTTTTCATTTGGCTGTGACAGAAAAAGCCAAAGATTTTTTGACGGAGAAGGGTTATGAACCGCAATACGGAGCTCGTCCACTAAAACGTTCCATACAGAAATATTTGGAAGATGAATTGGCAGAGGTAATTATAAAAGGAGATTGTTTGCAGGGTAAAATTTTGGAAGTGGATTACGAATGTGGAGATAAATTAGTTATAAAGGAAAAGCGATAGGCCATATTGTGTCTATCGCTTTTCTTTTAATTGCTTTCTGTGCATATATCCACTTGTTTTTCTATAAGTTGATCTAATGAAATGAACGACTCTGTTTTGGCAATTCCCGGAATGTTCTGTAGTGTATTGATTAGAATGTCCATTAGATGTTGATGGCTATTGCATCTGAGTTTTAAGAATAAAGAGTAGTGTCCTGTGATAAAATGGCACTCAATTACTTCTGGTATTTTCTCAATTTCTTTTACGACAGTTTTGTACTGATGGGCATTATCGAGCATGATGCCGATAAATGCACATATTTTAAAACCTAAAGCACGTGGTTTGACTATAAAACGTGAACCTTCGATAATTCCAGAGTCTTCCATTTTCTTTACTCGTTGATGAATGGCAGCTCCTGAAATTCCGCATTCGCGAGCTATTTCCAGGAATGGTACCCTTGCATTCTTTACTAAGTAGGAAAGAATTTTACGGTCAATGTCGTCCAACTGATATTTCATAGTAATGGTTTTAGGGTAATGTTTATCTGAAATTTAATACTCTATAAAGTTGCTTGCGTTGCTTGTAATAAGCGCGCCCTTCTTCGTTTGTAATACTTTTCACGACACTATCGATAAGTGTTGTGAAAATTGTAGCAAATGTAAAACCTTCTGGAGGATAGATTTCCGGGTTGTGTATGTCGTTTAGTTTTGCGATGTACATACGTGCAATCATTTCGCTGGAAACATCTTTTTTATACATTCCCTGTTCCATCCCTTTTTCGATATTGATTTTTATTTTTTCAAAGATAAAATCCGAACGTAATTGAAGGTGTTCTTCAAAAATATCTGGGAATACTTTTGATAAAGTTATAGTGATTGCAGGACTTACTTCGAAAAAACGGTCGCTAATTTCGTTGCTAACAATAAGCATAATATCGATAGCATTCCAACCTTCAAAGTTGTATTCGATAAAAATATCTTCAAAGCATTTTCTTTCGTATTCGAGTATGGTTTTCACCATCTCTTGTCTGTCTGTGAAATTCTTTTTTAATTCTCCGAGACTAAGTCCCACTTTCCTGAGGTGTTCCTCATTGAAATCGTTGATACCGTAACGCGAAATGTAGTTACGTAACTTCTCTGCCAATATAAATCTTTCTTCTGTCATGGTGAAATCCATTTTGTGTTCCAAATATACTAAACAAAATAATAGAGTGTAATAAGATTAGTTGTAAATTATTATTTTTAGATGCTTTTTTCTATTGAAACTATAGTTTTATGAATGAAAATGTTTCGATTGGCATTTTCATTCATTTGATATATTTTTGTAGCATAAAAGACTAGAATTATGAAAAAGGCTTTATTGGCTATTTTGTTGCTTATTAATGTGACTGTATTTGCGATAGAAGAAAAGACAAAGTTGGTAGTTGGAATTACTATTAGTAATTTCTATCCAGAGTGGTTGATGATTTATAAAAATGATTTATCTGAAGAGGGGTTGAAGAAGCTTGTATTGCAAGGTAAACGTATAATTGCGGATTATAATTATATGTATTCTCAAACAGGAGTAGATCATTCCACGATATATTCCGGTATGTTGCCTGCAGAACATGGTGTTGTTGCTCATGAATGGTTTGATCGTTTACGTAATAAGCGTCAAAATAATATTGCAGATCAGGAGTATATGTTGATAGGTGATGTAGGGCAAGGTGTCAGCCCTAAAAAATTAGGCTCTTTGACTTTGGGAAGTGCCATGAAAATGAATAGTTCGTTTTCTAAGGTATATAGTATAGCAGCTAATGGAGAAGAGGCTGTGTTGAGTGGGGGAAGTGCTGCAGATATGGCATTATGGTTTAGTGAGCATAATGGTAAGTGGGTATCTTCAAATTATTATGCCGATTCCTTACCTCATTGGTTGGAACTCTATAATAAAAAGATAGAGAGTGATTTTTTTATCCGGAGAGGATGGATGTCATTAGCTGATGAGAGTGCAAATAATACGGTCATGAAGTTGAAAAGTAAAGTGGGACTTACTAATAATTTCTTTTATGATTTAATGCAAGCAAAGCGTAAGTATAGTACATACAAAATTCTGAAGGCAACCCCATACATAAATACTTTGATAGTGGATCTTGCTGCAGAACTTATAAAGAATGAAAATCTTGGTCGAGATAATGATGCAGATTTATTAGCCTTGAATTTTTCTTGCCTTGATTATATGAATCGTGATTATGATGTTTATTCTAATGAATTTCAAGACGTCGTAATGAGATTAGATAAGGATGTCAAGCGTTTGTTGAGCGAATTGGATGCTAGAGTCGGTAAGGGCAACTATACTGTTTTTCTTACGTTTTCTGAAGCTAGGGAGTTATTGCCGCGTGATTTACAAAAAATGCGTTTGGCCTCTGAGTGTTTTAGTATTTTCAAAGCGGCGGCATTAATGAAGTCGTTTTTAAGTTCTATGTACGGCCCAGGGGATTGGATATTGGATTATGATGCATCACAGATTTATTTGGACCGTACCTTGATAGAGAGAAATAAGATTTCCTTGAAAGATATGCAGGATAAAATAGCGGATTTTCTCGTGGAGTTTGAAGGTGTCTCTCATGTGATGACTGCTCATGCTCTAACACATAATTCAGCAACTGCTGGTTCTGGCGTGTTGTTTCAAAATGCCTTTTCTCAGAAGAGAAGCGGCGATGTCCTTTATTCCTTGCAGCCTACGTGGGTCGCTGATTTAAAAGACCGCGAAGATTACTATGTGCGTTATAGTAAGCGTCATAGGGTGCCGTTATATTTTTATGGCGCAGGAATACCTGTGAATATGGATTCAAAATGTCAGATGACTGAGTTATTAGCCATAATTTGTCAAGTGTTGAAAATACCAGTACCTTATACTGCTGATCGATAATGTTTATTGTTCAGGAGAAATTTTTTTCGTATTTTAGTTTTTTGATGCGACGATTATCAACTTCAAGAACTGTAAATTTGTGCTCGTGATAAGTGATTATGTCATTCTTCTTAGGTAATTCTCCTTTTATTTCGAGAATGAGTCCTGCTAAAGTGTCTGCTTCTCCTTCAATATCTTTGAAACTGTCTTGGTCGGCATCAACAATTTTTAGAAAATCATTTAAGAGAGTACATGCTTCAAAGATATACGTATCATTTTTTAGAAGGATATATGTTTCTTCTTTTTCATCGTATTCATCATTGATTTCTCCTACAATTTCTTCTAGTATGTCTTCCATTGTAACGATGCCGGAAGTACCTCCGTATTCATCAACAACAATGGCCATGTGTACTTTTTTTGATTGGAATTCTTCCAATAAGTCATTGATTTTTTTTGTTTCTGGAACAAAATATGCCGGACGAATTAAAGTTTGCCATTTAAAATCTGCTGATTCATTAAGATGTGCCAATAAGTCTTTGACATAAAGAATGCCTTCTATATTATCAAGATTTTCTCGGTAAACAGGCTGTCGGGAATAGCCATGCTTGATAACAGTTTCTTTGACAATATTGAAATCATCTTCAATATCTAGGGCAATGATATTGATACGAGGTTGGATAATATCAATCGCATTGATATTGCTAAAACGGACAATCCCTTCTAGAATGTCTTTTTCGTTATCAATTTCAGCATCCTCTGTTAGTTCAAGGGCTTTTGACAATTGATCAATAGAGAGACCATCTTTTTTGGCAATGCGTTTACTGATGATAGAAGTTGATTTTATTAGTAGCATTGATAACGGGCGAAATATATAGCTTGCGAAAGTAAGCGGTCCGGCCATTAGGATTGCAACTTTGGTTTGTGAACGGTTGGCATATAGCTTCGGCATGATTTCGCCAACTAGAAGGATTATGAAGGTTACAACGATAACTTGTATAACGAAACCTAGTATGGGGTAGGCGGAAAAATCAAAGAAGCTATTTACTAAATAGCTGGATATGATAACAATACCTACATTTACAAAATTGTTGGTAATAAGAATGGTTGATAACAGTATATCAGGTTTTTTCAGTAGTCCTAATATTTTGTTGTATCCTTTCTCTTTTAATTTATCCAATTCTCCGGGAGTGAGTGAAAAATAAGCAACCTCAGATGCTGATGCTGATGCTGAAAATAACAGCAAAAGTAAAAGAACTATGATAAGTATAATATCTATAATGTCGAAAGTTCCGCGGAATATACTTTGTACCGCACCATAAGCATCTGTTTCCAAAATTTAGAAAATTAGTTAAACATAAAGAGCTTCAATTCTATATATAAAAAGCTATAGACTGAAAGCAGTATGCAAATATAATACAAAATCTATATATTCTAAATTATTTGCCTACTTTACTTTTGTCTATAGTTTTTTGAACAATTTCGAGCTTTGTTGTTTTAAAACGGAAGATCATCATTATCGTCGGCAGGCATACTGGGAGCCGGTTGCGTGAATGTTGAAGGTGTTGATGTTGTTGTTGCTGCCGGACGTGAGACAGGAATATTATTGTCATCTGACCGAGACAACATTTGCATATTATCAGCAAAAATCTCAGTAGTGTATCGTTTTACTCCATTTTGGTCTTCCCATGATCGGGTACGTAAACGACCTTCTACATAAAGTCGCATACCTTTCTTTACATATTTTTCTACAACTTCCGCTAAGCCTCTCCATAATACAACGTTATGCCACTCTGTTTGGTCAATATTTTCGCCATTTTTATTTCTGTATCTTTCGGTTGTAGCCAAACGAATATTGGCAACAGCAACCCCTCCGTCAAGATATTTTACATCGGGATCAGCACCCACATTTCCAATTAAGATTACCTTATTTACCATGATATCTGATTTTATTGTATTAAACATTCGATTTGTATGGAATATTGAGAGCGAAGTTAAGGAAATTTTCTAGAAACGGAAAAAAAAGACAAAATTCACTTCAATTTTTTCATACTTAATGGAAAAGCCTTATATTTGCAGACTGAAAATGAGGCATAAAGTAATATATTATTGAAAATTAAATATTTAAGAAAAAATGACAAAAGCGGATATTGTTAACGAAATTTCGAGAACGACCGGGATTGAGAAAGTTGCTGTTCAGGCAACTGTTGAGGCTTTTATGGAATCAATTAAAAACTCCGTGATTGAAGGGAAAAATGTTTACTTGAGAGGATTCGGTAGCTTTGTTGTTAAGCAGAGAGCTGAAAAAACTGCTCGTAATATTTCTAAAAATGTGACGATTAAAATTCCAGCTCACAACATTCCATCATTCAAACCTTCCAAGAGTTTTGTTAACGAAGTTAAGGACAAAGTAAAAAAATAAGAAAGGAGGAAATTATGCCAAGCGGAAAAAAAAGAAAAAGACATAAGATGGCGACACACAAACGGAAAAAAAGATTGAGAAAGAATCGTCATAAGAAGAAGTAGAACTTTGCGTTTGTGAGAAAGATATAAACCTAAAGGCATTTGTCTTTAGGTTTATTTGATTAAAGACAATAGGACTTATTTTGATTTTATAAATCAATAGGAATAGTGAGCAGTGAACTAGTTATAGATGTAAAAGCAGACGAGATTGTTATTGCTTTGCTTCGTGAAAAAAAATTGGTAGAACTAACCAAAGAGAAAACGAGCATGCAATTTGCAGTTGGTGATATATATCTGGGTAAGGTGAAAAAAATTATGCCCGGATTGAATGCTGCTTTTGTAAATGTGGGGTATGAGAAGGATGCTTTTTTACATTACCTGGATTTAAGTCCGCAATTCCATTCTTTGGATAGCTATATTAAGCAATGCATCGCTCGTAAGGGTATGCCGGTGTCTAAGTTAAAACTTGAGCCTGAAATAGCTAAAGGTGGAAAAATATCTGATATTCTGACTGTGGGACAATGGGTTGCTGTGCAAGTCGCAAAAGAACCTATTTCAACGAAAGGTCCACGATTGACTTCGGAATTGAGCATTGCAGGTAGGAATCTTGTTTTGATGCCTTTTTCTGACAAAGTGTCAGTATCTCAAAAAATAAAGTCGCAAGAAGAAAGGAAGCGACTGAAGCGTTTGATAGAAAGTATCAAACCGAAGAATTATGGAGTAATTGTACGGACGGTAGCTGAAGGGAAAAAAGTAGCAGTATTTGATGCTGAGTTAAAAGAATTAGTGGAGCGTTTTGAGACAGCCTTTAAGCATATTCGTGAAATGGAGCCGCCTAAGCTTATTTTAGGTGAAATTGATAGAACGAGTGCTATTTTAAGGGATATTCTTAATCCATCATTTGAAAATGTCTACGTGAATGATATTACATTAAGTAAAGAAGTTAGACATTTCCTTAGTACAATTGCTCCTGAAAAACAGGATATTGTAAAGTATGTATCTCCAGAAATACCCATATTGGATCATTTTGGTGTAGACAAGCAGATAAAATCTTCTTTAGGTAAGACTGTTTCATTTAAAAATGGAGCTTACCTTATTATTGAGCATACAGAAGCGTTTCACGTGATTGATGTGAACAGCGGTAATAGAACAAAGTTAGGTGACGATCAGGAAACAAATGCATTGGAGGTAAATCTAGCGGCAGCAGAAGAAGTGGCTCGTCAATTGCAACTCCGGGATATGGGAGGGATTATTGTTATTGACTTTATTGATATGTTGAAGGCTGAACATCGTCAACAGCTCTTTGACAAGATGCGTGAGTGTATGGAGATTGACCGTGCAAAGCATACTATTTTGCCATTAAGTAAGTTTGGGCTGATGCAAATTACTCGTCAAAGGGTGCGTCCTGCCATGACTGTAGATACAATGGAAGAGTGTCCGGTCTGTCATGGTACTGGTAAAGCTGAAGCTGCTATTCTGGTGGTTGATAAGATTGAAGATATGCTTGAGTATTACGCTAGCGAGAAGAAAAATAAGAATATTGTATTAAAAGTGCATCCGTTTGTAGGGGCATATTTAAAAAAAGGATTTTGGTCTTTACGTAGGAGATGGGCTTTTAGATATCGTATTTCTTTGAGAGTGATAGATGTTCCTTCTTATTATATTTATGAATATCATTTCTATAATAGATATAACAGGGAATTGGAAGACTAAATTGGTGAAAAAAGTATTTTTAGGGGCTAAAAGCGAATATGACAAGTAAAAGCTTTTAGCCCTTCTTTTTAAAGGATGCTTCTTAAAGAAATTTGAAAAAGTATGCGTCCCCATTAATTATATGTTAAACTTGCTTTTGGATTTATTGTAAAAAAAAATTAATAATATTTTTGTGTTGAATTTTTGAATTCAATGTGTATAACAACGAAAGAATGAGATTACTTTATTAATAATTCTAGGTAAATTTATGAAAAAAGGATTGTTTGCTTTTTTATTAACGTTCATTGTGGGGATTTTTACCGTATCTGCGCAAGTTGAGAATCCTACTAAATGGTCGTTTTCCCAGAAAAGTCTGGGAAACAATGAATATGATTTAATATTCAAGGCTGCTATTGAGCCAAGTTGGCATGTTTATTCAATGTACACTCCGGCTGGAGGACCCATGGCTACAACTCTATCAATTGAAAATGTAGGAAAAGGGATCGAATTGGTAGGTAAGGCTACAGAAAACGAACCGATGAAAGCCCAAGATGCTGTATTTGGTGTTGAGGTATGGT
>CAKVCR010000121.1 GCA_934725835.1 uncultured Odoribacter sp. | reverse complement strand
GTGCAGGCTGTTGAAAACATCACGCAAAAACTGGAAGAGCTCAAAAAAAGCATGCCCGGCTACGAATTTCACGTAATCAGCAACCAAGGCGACTTTATCAAAGCCTCCATCGGCGAAGTGAAGGATTCCGCCCTTATGGGAATCCTGCTGGCAATGATAGTGCTGTACGTATTCCTAAGACGCATCAACACAACGTTAATCGTCAGCGTATCCATTCCGGTATCCATTATTGCAACCTTCAACTTGATGTACTTCAACGGACTCTCCATCAATATCATGACATTAGGAGGCCTTGCGCTTGGTGCCGGCATGTTGATAGACAACGCCATCGTAGTGATGGAAAACATATACCGCAATCTGGAGAACGGTCTGTCCCCTATGGAAGCAGCCACAAAAGGCACATCTGAAGTGGCAGGAGCCATCACCTCATCGACACTAACGACGATAGTGGTGTTTCTTCCCATCGTGTACATTCAGGGAGCTGCCGGGGAATTGTTTAAGGAACAAGCCTGGACCGTGTCGTTCTCTCTGCTATCATCCTTATTTGTTGCCATCCTGCTTATGCCGATGTTGGCATCGAAATATATAAAGAAACAGACAAACAACAAGGAATCCGTACAGATAAAAGGATATGGCAGATTTGTAGGCAAACTACTAAAACACAGATATGCTGTTGTCATCACAGCCTTGGTGCTGGTCGTAATCAGCTACATGCTGGTGCCTCTACTGAAGATGGAATTCATGCCTAAAGCGGAATCCAGAGAATTCTCCACTTTTGTAACCTTAGAACCCGGTTCCCGCCTGCAAAGTACAGACAATGCAGCGGCAACTATCGAAACAATGATTACGGAATTAGCCGGTGAAGATTTGGAATGGATTTTCACACAAATAGGACCGTCCAACACAGAAAATCAAGTCGGCGGCGGCAAATTGGAGGAAGAAAATCAGGCAGAAATCAAAGCCCGCCTGAAAGCAGATTCCCAGCTGGATGCTGATGCCATTATCAATCAACTGAATCTCAACTATGTCATTCCGGACGGTATAGAGATGACATTCGAAAAGGAGCAATCCGCCTTGCAAAGCATTTTAGGAAATAACGAAGCGCCGGTTGTCATCGAAGTGAAAGGCGAGGAGCTGGAATTGATAGAGGAGCTGTGCAATGAAATAAAAGAAAGAATCTCCTCCATTGCGGGCATCTATGACGTCCGCACCTCTATGGAGAAGGGCGCACCGGAAGTGGACATCAAGATAGACAGGCTAAAAAGCGGTATCTACGGAGTAGACATCTCTTCCGTCGCTTCGCAAGTCAAGAATAAACTCAACGGCACGACAGCCAGCTCCTTTGAATCAGAAGGCGAACCTATTGACATCGAAATACGGGTGCCGGAGGTTTCATTGGCAGAATTGCAGAATGTAGAAATAGTGCAGGGAGACAAAAAATACCGTTTGGGAGAAATAGCAGAAGTGAGCATCTCCTCTGCCCCCAAAGAGGTGAGCCGCAAAAACCAAAGTCGCATCGGGAAAATAACCGCCATGCTTGAGAAAGACTATACTTTGAGCAATGTGACACCTCCTGTCAATGACCAGCTGAAAAGCATTCAATTCCCGGCAAAGTATTCAGCAAAAATAACAGGAGAAGAGGAGAAGCGAGCAGAATCGTTTAACGGGCTTTCGTTCGCATTGATTCTGTCCATTATCCTTGTCTACATGGTGATGGCATCACAATTTGAGTCTTTGCGTCATCCGTTCACCATCTTGCTTACGATTCCATTGGCCGGGGTCGGCTGTATCTATGCCTTCCTGCTGGCGGGAGCCTCATTGAACATGATGGCCTTTATCGGAATCATTATGCTTGCCGGCATCGCAGTAAACAATTCCATTTTGCTGGTCGATGCAGCGAACAAACGTAAAGAAGAGGGTTATACCTTGACAGAGGCTCTTCAAGCGGCAGCACAACAACGTATCCGCCCAATTATCATGACAAGTTTAACGACAATACTTGCCTTGTTGCCCATGTGTTTCGGATTCGGAGAGGGGGCATCCTTACGCTCTCCGATGGCATTGGCAGTAATTGGAGGCTTATTTACCTCAACCATTATGACGTTAGTAGTGATACCTTGCGTGTACTATATCTTTGATAAAAAAAAGAAATGACAGTATGGACAAATTGATTAGGCGAAAGGTTTTGATTTCTATGCTCTTCATCGGCTTGACGATGATGGGGTTATTTTCATACAGATACCTGCCTATGGAGCTGTATCCGGATGCAGAATATCCTACTCTGCACATTAATATCAATACAAAGACCCATTTAGACCCCAAATACATAGAGAATCAAGCTGTAATCCCGGTAGAAGGAGTCGTCAGCGGAATGGAGGGCGTGGAGAAAATCAATACCCGAATCAGTCCGCAAGGAGCCAATACAACCGTCTCATTCACAAAAAGCACAAATATCAAATATGCCTATCTGAAACTGGAGGAAAAAATCAAGTCGATTACCAAGAACCTACCGGAGGAATTTACCGTACAAGTCAGTAAAGCCGGCTCCGGCATGGCAAGCGACCAGTTCATGACACTGCAAGTACTCAGCAGTGAAGATGTCGACTATGTCCGTAACATTACGGATGCGGATATTGTCCCCGTACTGGAAAGCACCGATGGGATAGCATCTGTCAATGTCATGGGAGGGCGACAAAAAAGTATCGAAATCCTACTGGACAAAGAGAAATGCAAAGCATTGAATATTACTGCATCGCAAATCAGTTCACTTATCAGCGGCAATATGTCGGAAAAGACATTTGCCGGATCGGTATACGAGAATACCAAAAGATATTTTGTAAATGTCACTGCCGAATACTTGAATACTGACGACTTAGGAAACATTGTCGTGTCTGACGGCCCCGTATTACTCAAAGACATAGCAGAGATTAATTTTGGCATCAAAGAAGAAGAAAGCTACTCCCGTGTCAATGGGAAAGAGGTTATCACCTGTATCATCGCCAAATCACCACTGGTAAACATCATTGCTCTTTCCGAACGAGTGAGGGAGGAAATCGACCGGCTAAATACAGAGTTGGCAGCCAAAGATGTGTCCATATTGATAGATACAGATGTCGCTGAAACCATGAGCGAAAACATCAATATCATCATCAATCTTGCCATTACCGGTGCCATCCTGGCTATCTTCATCCTGTATCTATTCTTACGGAATTTCAAGATAGTCACCTTTATTGCATTCGCCATCCCAATTTCCGTATTCTCAGCCTTCTACTTTTTCTACTTCTTTGACATCAGCATCAATACCCTGACTTTAACCGGAATCGCATTGGCAGTAGGAATGTTACTGGACAATTCCGTCGTCGTCATGGAAAATATATTCCGTCTACGGGCAATCGGCATGCCAAGTGAAGCTGCAGCGGTCCAAGGGACAAAAGAGGTTTCCAAAGCAGTGGCTGCAGCAACGCTGACAACCATCACCGTGTTTCTTCCCTTTCTATTTTCAGATGATTTTCTATTAAAACTGATTGGCGAACATATCGGCGTATCTATCATCACAACGTTATTATTATCATTGGTTGTCGCTTTACTGCTAATTCCCATGGCCGTCAACCAATTTATGAAAAAACAGGGCGAACAGGTAAATTTCAGCACCTTGTCCATACATAGCCGTCCAGTGCAAATCTATATTGCACTGCTGAAAATATGCTTGCGAAAACCGAGCACGGTTGTATTTTCGGCCTTACTATTACTGGCAGCCACTCTTGCTCTTTCACTGACACTGACGTTGAACACTCTGAAAGAAATAGAGGCAGATACCTTCAATGTCTACATGACATTTCCTAACGGCAACACCTTAACCCGCACGGATGAAACCGTCCGCTCGTACGAAGAACGCCTACAGGAGATTCCGGAGATAGAGCAATACAATTCCCAAGTCTTTGCAACAGATGCCCGCCTCACCATCAAACTGAAAGACCATTTCGAAAAGATTGACGGCAAGAGCCTTAACGAGCTGAAAGACGTAATTATAAATAACACAAAAGGGTTACACATCAGCGATGTAAGCTATCAGGCAATAGAAAGCAGCGAGAATTTCCAAGGAGGAAGAGGCAGCGCCTTGATGAGCGGCGGCGAAGAATTGCTGCGCAAAATGGGCATGGGTAGCCAAAGCGAAAAGATAATCATAAAAGGACAAGATTTCGAAAAGATGTCCAATCTTGCCGAATTGTTGGAATATCAACTGGAAGAACTGGAAAACGTGAGTCATGCTTCAATGAGCTATTCAAGAGGAAGACCAGAAGCACGCATTCTATTCGACCAATATCTGATGGGAGTGTACGACGTCACACCCAATCATGTGGCAAATGAACTGAGCAACTTTGCCCCACAGAACACCACTTCCATTAAATACAAAGCCGGAGATGAAGAATATGATATAATCATCAAAGACAAGGAATTGGCAGAAAGAGAAGAGCAAGAAGATGCAGAACCTGTACGCACATTGGAAGATTTACGCAATCTGGAGGTAGCCAATAACAATCATTCCATTACGGATTTACGCAGCTTCAGCCAAATCAACCTTGGACGCGGACAAGGAAACATTATCCGAGTCAATCAGGACAAGGAAATTACAGTCAGTTATACCTTCAATTCAGATGTAAACGAATCCAAGAGCATTTTGGAAGCTGCCCGGATGGAAGTCGATGAGCTGGTGCAGCAGACAGATATCCCAACCGGCGTGGCAGTTGAAATTGTACACGAAGAAGATGAAACCAGTGAATTCACCTTCTTGATTCTGGCCGCATTTGCCATTATCTATATGATATTGGCCTCAGTATTCGAATCGGTCACAGCACCTATCGTGCTAATGTTTGCCATACCGTTGGCTGCCATCGGTTCATTATTAGCCTTGCTATTTACCAGCAATTCGCTGATGAACGCAAATGTCTTTATCGGTGTCATCATATTAATCGGCATCGTTGTCAATAACAGTATCATACTCATTGACTACACTTCACAATTAAGGCGACAAGGCAACCGTAAACAGAGGGCATTAATCATTGCCGGGATTTCACGCGTACGCCCCATACTTATTACTGCCATTACCACCATTGTTGCAATGTTCCCGTTGGCAATGGGACAAGGTGAATTTGTTTCCGGCCTGGGAGCCCCATTCGCCATTACCGTCATCGGGGGACTGACGATGAGCACTCTCCTGACATTAGTCATAATCCCTACTCTATATTCCGGGATGGAAGATGCCTTGCACAGACTTAGGACACAAAGTCCTCTAATGAAGTTGCTTCAGATAACACTATTAGTCGTAGCTGTCATCGGCATCCATCTTTTGAATGCGACACTCATGTGGAAAATAGGCTACCTTATCGGTGTCATCATACTGATACCCGCAGCAACCTGGTTCGTTGAAACCAGCTTGCGACAAGCCAACAGCAAGATTATCCCGCCAGACCAAGAAATTCATATTTCAATCCGCAATCTCGTGAAGATATATGGCCGTCCCAATGAATTTCAAAGAGAATGGACATCAGGACAACACACACGAGAACGTCTGGGACTGAAAGAAGAATACCGCACTGTCAAAGATTTACAGCCACTCGTCTGGATGGTACCATTAACCTGTTTTATATTCTACTTCACCTATTGGTATCAAACGCTAACATTCTGGGCTATTACATTTGCTATCTGCACTTGGCTATTAACAATAAAAATCATCCGTATTGTGGGCGAATACTTTAGTAACAATAACAGAAATTTATTGAGTAGAATACTTGAGATTCTTGATATTGCCATACATTATCTTTCACCGATAGCAACATTAGTCTGGGCGACACTTAAATTCTCGGACTCCGGAGTAGCTATTCTATTAGGATTACTATGGTATATTGCCATTGCCGCCCATTACCTGGCTGAAAGAATCCACAAGTACAATATTAAGATTGACCAGATAGACGGACGATTCCGCGAAATTAAAAAGCTGATTTATCAAATTGCCACCAAGATTCCTGTCATTGGCTATAAGAAAAAACCATTCAAGGCTCTAAATGCCGTATCCATGGACATACACACCGGGATGTTTGGTCTTTTAGGGCCTAACGGTGCCGGTAAAACAACTTTGATGCGTATTATCTGCGGAATCTTTGAACAAAGCTATGGCAAAATATTCATCAATGGCATTGACACACAGAAAAAACGAGAAGAACTACAGGGTCTGATTGGTTACCTCCCTCAAGAATTCGGCACTTACGAAAATCTCACATCGTGGGAGTTCCTTGAATATCAGGCTCTCCTAAAAGGGATTTATAACCCGAGAGTACGTAAACAGCGCATTAAAGAAGTTCTGGAAGCCGTACATATGTATGAAAATAAAGATAAGAAAATCGGCGGATTCTCCGGCGGCATGAAACAGCGTATCGGTATTGCACAGACCTTACTTAATTTGCCACGTATATTGGTCGTTGACGAACCGACTGCCGGTCTTGACCCACGAGAACGTATCCGCTTTCGAAATCTATTGGTGGAATTATCCCGCAATCGCATCGTGATATTCTCCACACACATTATCGAGGATATAGCCAGCTCCTGCAACCAAGTCGGAGTCATCAACAAAGGTTCGCTTAAATATCACGGCACACCGACAGACATGGTTGAAATCGCAAAGGATGTAACCTGGACATTTGAAATTCCGGCGCGTGACTTTGCAAAATTACCACCGGAATTACTACTTGTTCATCACATCAGAAACGGAGAAAACATCAAAGTCCGCTGTTTATCTGAGAACCAGCCGGTTCCTAATGCAGTAAAAACAGCTCCGCTACTTGAGGACTCGTACCTATGGCTGCTAAGAAGTGTGAAACTGGCAAACCACGAGCAGATTATTACACAATAAATGAAACATTACGAAAACAGTGACAGTCGAAATATGGAATTCAAAATTACAACCCCAATCATCAAACTAATCCAATATAACATCAAAATTATATTCGGAAACAAATTTGTATACTTCATATTAAGCGCAATCGGGTTCTATATCATTACAGTTGGCATCAGCTTATTTTCGGACGATGAAATAACAATGGCAACCGGCTATAATATGCTACTGGTACCATCTATTCTGCTGATTTTCTATCCCACGTGCTTTGGTATACAAAATGATCAAGATGCCAAAATCATAGAAATCATTTTCGGTATTCCCAATTACCGATACAAAGTATGGTTATTCCGCCTAATCATTGCCTATGCCATCTGTTTTATATTAACCTTGCTTTTAGCAATTGTAACAAATTGGTTGGTAGTAGAAGTCCCTTCTGTCAACTTAACTTTACAAACAATTGTACCCGCCTTATTCGTTGGATTACTCTGCTTTATGCTTAGCACAATCGTACGCAACGGGAACGGAACTGCCGTGTTAATTATAGTTATTGGCATGTTGCTATTTGCACTTAACGGCATATTAGGTGTGAGCAAATGGAATGTTTTTCTCAATCCATTCGATATCCCCTTGGATAAAAATCCAGAAATATTCTATAACATCGTCTTTTACAACAGAATGTTTATACTCTCAACAAGTTTTATATTTTTGCTTGTAGGTCTTTACAAAATGCAAAATCGAGAAAAATTCATATAACCACCGATTAAAAAGGACTATTAAATCGTCCTTTTTAATTTTTCATTCAGCCGAGCCCGAACTTTAGTCATAGCATTCTTTTTCTTTACCCATTCAATCAATTCGTCCATGTTTCCTGCATTCTGACATTCCAGAATTTTAATATCCGCCTCTTTGCATAGGATTTCAACACGCTTCATTTTATAATTATCCACAACTTTGGGTAACAGTTCAGTCAACATACTCTCCTCTGAACGTAGTGTCGTATCCAGCAATACCCACATTTTACTGAGTTCATAAGGCTCGCTCAAAATATCTGCAACAATAGTAGAGATTTCAGGGTCCGTATGAATTGTAAAATATCTGGCCGGAGAAAAATCGGGCAACTTCTTGTAACAATTACGATACTCCTGTTGGATTTTCTGTAACAGAGGATTCAATAGCAATAATTCATCTTCTGCAAGCTCGTTAATAA
>CAKVCR010000120.1 GCA_934725835.1 uncultured Odoribacter sp. | reverse complement strand
CCGGAGGTCTTGCGTCTGTATCCCCTACTTAGACATGCCACTCTGAATTTTTGGCGTAGAGTTTCTATAATAAATTCTGTATGAGGAGTTTTTCCGGTTCCTCCAACGGTGATGTTGCCGACACATAGGATAGGAATAGCGAATCTTTGTGATTTTAATATGGATGTTTGGAATAGGAAGTTTCTTATTCCTACTCCGATTCCGTACAGAAAACTGAGCGGTAGCAATATGATATTTTTGGTTGCCATGGGTGATTCTTGGTATTAGTTAGTAGTTAAATTAAATGGAAGACGAGCAAGAATACCTTGGTGAGAGGTTATCTCCTTTAGTTGTTGCCAGGTTGAATAGAATGGTCCCATTTCTTCTTGCAGCATCTTTGCTTTGATGCCTCCTGTTAATTGATATAGTAGTTTTTCCATCGGATTTTTTGGTGCAGGATATTCGACCAGCATGTATTCGTCAAGCTTGGCTTTGTTTGCTGCAATGTTGATAGCATCTTCTAACCCTCCCAGCATATCTACCAGCCCAAGTTGTTGTGCGTCTTCACCTGTCCATACACGTCCCTGTGCAATTGCATCAAGTTTTTCACGGGTCATATTGCGTCCGTTCATAACACGGCTTAAGAATGTTTCATAGCCTTGGTTGACATAGTTTTGCAAGACATTCTTTTCGTAGGTGCTTAAAGGGCGGGAACTGATAGGTATCGGTAGAGGATAGGTCCCGCCAAAATCACTGTGTCTGTTTGTTTTTACTATATCGCTATGGATGCCCAATTTATCTTGGATTAGTTTCTCTCCCGAAAAGAACATGCCGAAGATTCCAATAGAGCCGGTTAGTGTCGTCGGCTCGGCAACTATCATATCAGCTGCGCATGAAATATAGTAACCGCCGGATGCTGCAACATCTCCCATTGATACGATAACGGGTTTTTCTTGTTGGGCAAGGTGGACTTCCCGCCAGATGATATCGGAGGTTAGTGCACTTCCTCCCGGTGAGTTTACCCGTAGAACTATTGCTTTGGTGTTTTTGTCTAAACGTGCTTTGCGGATGCTTTTTGCCAGGTCCGGACCGATGGATTTGGCTGTTTGTTCTAATCCGATTTCCCCCTGAGCGTAGACAACGGCTATTTTGTCGGGACTATAGGATTGCTTTTCAAGTGAGGAGACAATTTTTTGATAGTCGGTTAACTGTATTTGATGTAATTTTTGTTCAGGCTCTATGCCACATGCTTGTTTAAGAAGAGCTAGCATTTGGTCTTCATAAATTGCATCATCAAAATATCCCCATGATTTGAATTGTTGGGTTGTATAAAAATCCAGTCTGTCTGTCAAGGCATTGATGGAGTCTGCCGGAATGTTGCGGCTGGCAGAAATGGCCTCTACAATGTTGCTCCAGGATGTACCGAGATATTTCTTTATCTGTTCACGGTTGGCGTCACTCATCTCTGTTGCAATGAATGGTTCCACTGCAGACTTGAATTTTCCGACTTTGACGATTTCCGGTTGTATGCCTAATTTTTCTAACGTTTCTTTATAGAAGGTCACGTTGCTGCTCATGCCTGAGAGTGTGAGTGGAGTTTCTGGATTGACGAAAACACTGTCAGCAACTGTTGCCAGATAGTAGCCTAATTGAGAATAGCCTAAATTGGAGTAGCTGTATACAAATTTACCGCTTTCTTTGAATACCTGTAAGGCATTGCGGATTTCTTGAGTTGTGGCCAATGCTCCGAATGTTCCTTGTACATCGTTGATGTTTAGGTAGATTCCTTTGATGTTGTCATCGAGAGCTGCGTATTCGATAGAGGCTAAGATTTTATTTAAGCCTAAGCGGGGTTGTGTGCTTACAGAAAATAGGTCTACGTTGTCTAACGGGTTGTCAGAGGCTCGGTCGCAGATGGGTGTTTCCAGCCGAATGGTCAGTATACTGTTTTTCGGTACTGTGACTGTTTGATCGAAAAATGCCAATGCGACTCCGAACAGGATGAAAAATAGTATGAAAATAAAAACATTTACAACGATAAATCCTGTAATGGTGGCTAATGTGTATTTTAGAAAACTTTTCATGATGAGCAAATTCTTGTATTGTTAGGGTTATGTATAATAAATTTTCTTCAAAAATAACCATATAATTTCTTTATAACAAATATCTGCGATGAGTTATTTGTGTATTGAAAGGTTTTTGTCTAATTTTGACGTTACGAACTAATACCTACGATATGAGTAAATTTGTAATAACAGGAGGGCGTCGCTTGAAAGGTGAACTTCGTCCGCAGGGAGCAAAGAATGAAGCTTTGCAGGTGATATGTGCTTGTTTGTTGACGAAAGAGAAGGTGACGCTTTCAAATGTGCCGGAAATTCTGGATGTTATGAAGTTAATCGAGTTGTTGAAAGGCATGGGGGTGAAAGTGGAGCATCCGGAGCATGGAACGTTTGTTTTTCAGGCTTCTGATATTAATTTTGATTACTTCGAAAGTGAGGATTTTTACAATAAAGCCGTCAGTTTGAGAGGTTCGATTATGATATTGGGACCTCTGTTGGCTGTGTATGGTTGTGGCGTTATTCCTAAGCCGGGAGGAGACAAAATCGGACGTCGTCGCTTGGATACTCATTTCCTGGGATTTGAAAAATTGGGTGCTACGTTTGACTATAATAGTACTGATGGCTATTTTAGGGCATCGGCAGAGCGTTTGAGAGGATGTTACATGTTGTTGGACGAGGCATCTGTGACTGGAACTGCCAATATCATCATGGCTGCAGTGTTGGCAGAGGGTGTGACAACGATCTATAATGCAGCTTGTGAGCCTTATATTCAGCAGTTGTGTACGATGCTGAATGCGATGGGAGCCAGAATATCCGGCATTGCTTCCAATTTGTTGACTATTGAGGGTGTGAAGGAATTAGGCGGGTGTTCTCATCGATGTTTGCCGGATATGATAGAGGTGGGAAGTTACATCGGACTTGCAGCTATGACCCGCTCTGAGGTGACAATCAAGGATGTAAATATCCGTCAATTGGGAATTATCCCGGATGCTTTCCGCCGCTTGGGTATTCGAATTGAGGAACGGGGCGATGATTTGTATATTCCGCGCCAGGAACATTATATGATAGAGGATTTTATTGACGGTTCAATATTGACGGTGGCAGATGCTCCTTGGCCCGGTTTGACGCCGGATTTGCTGAGTGTATTTTTAGTGGTGGCAACTCAGGCTAAAGGTAGTGTGCTGATTCATCAGAAGATGTTTGAGAGTCGCCTGTTTTTTGTGGATAAGTTGATAGATATGGGTGCGAAAATTATCCTGTGCGATCCTCATCGTGCTACGGTGATTGGACAGAATCATGAAGCTCAATTGCGTGCAACGAAAATGACATCTCCGGATATACGTGCAGGTATTGCTTTGTTGATAGCGGCGCTTTCTGCACAAGGAGTGAGCACTATTCACAACATTGACCAGATAGATCGCGGATATGAGTATATTGACGAAAAGTTGAATGCGATAGGGGCAGATATTGTACGGGTTGAATAACTTTTCTAAAATTATATTTTTGTGACAACTGAATGATCCGGGCAAATAGAGAGCAGTTCCTGAATGCTTTTCTGTTTGCCCGGGTGTATAAAGTCGGGCATCACTTCTGCCAGTGGGGCAAGTACGAAGTGTCGTTCGCATAGACGGGGATGAGGTACGATGAGTTCCGGCGTGTCTATGATTTGTGAGTCGCAAAATAGAATATCTATATCGATGGGACGTGATGTATAGCGGGGGCCGTGGGGATTACGCACTCGTCCCAGTTGTTTTTCCACTTCAAGGCAGCAATGGAGGAAGTCTGATGGTTTTAGTGGCGTTTCAAAAACAATCACCTGATTCAAAAAGTTTTCGTCGGATTCAAATCCCCAAGGCTCTGTTTCATAGAAAGAGGATTCTTGAATGATTTCACCGACAGCTGACAGTAAATGTGCGGCCTCTTTGAGTAGACGGCATTTGTCTCCGGAGTTGCTGCCCAAAATGGTTGCTATCATTGATTTTGTTGCTTTTTAAAATGTGGACGGTTGTTATTATTGTTATTTGCTTTCTTTTGAAAATTCTTGTTGTTGGCAGGCTTGTTTGAACTGGGTCTGCTTTTCTTTTGCAATAAATCTTTTGGAGTTGAAAGGGTCATACCTTCCGGTAGGATAAGAGTGCTTCCATAAAGGGTGTTGATGTCATTGTAAATCTGCTCATCCTCTACGGTGTCTTTGTTCCATGTAAGGAATGATTTTTTCATATGATTGGCAGTAAGTACAATAAGTGCTCTTTTTAGTTCCGGATTTTGTTGGTTGCGGATGGCCTCTATCAATTTTTCTGTCAGTTTACCGTAATGCTTGAATTTGATACGGTGGTTATTATAGGGTAGTTTGTCGGGTTTTGCTTGTAGAATATTGACAGATGGGAGAGGGTAGGGCGAATCAATGTCCAGTTTGAAATTGGACATGATAGCCAGGTGATCCCATAATTTATGGCGGAAATCCGGCACATCACGTAGATGTGGGTATAGATTGCCCATGACGTCAATGACTGTTTTGGCTGCACGAGTTCTCTCTTTTCTATCTTCTATTGTGAGAAGAAAATCTACCATTTTTTGTACGTTGCGACCATATTCAGGAAGTACTAGCTTCTTCTTTTGGGTGTTATATTCAAATTCCATGAAAGGGTATATGTTTTTTTTGTATAAAACTCAGCATCGTTTCTAGAATAGGAAACTCGTGCCTTTAGTTTGAATTGTTTGGCAAAGATATATATTTTAAATTATAAATGATTGGGTCTAATCTTGTTGTGTATATAGTTTTGCAAATTTTAACAACAAAGTTCGTGTCCCTCCCTCTGCAAAAGCAACTTTTGCTTTCTTTTGTACACCTAAGCCTTCCAAGCTGATGATGCGTCCGGCTCCGAATGTCGGATGGAAGATAATCATGTCCGGTACCACGAGGTTGGAGTCGATGGGACGTAATTTGGCTCGGTCAATAGGAGGTATATCTGCCTTGTTGACAGAGCTAGCAAAGGAGGTTGTTGGCTTGCGGGTTGGGGATGTGGGGCGATTTTTTAATCTGAATCCCGATGGTTCACAGCGTAATGGGATGTGTCCGTCTAAAAACTCACTGTCAATTTCGTCAATGAAGCGAGAGGGACGGGAAGAGGTGATTTGTCCGTTTTTGTAGCGTGTTGTAGCATACGACAGGCAAATTCGTTGCTCTGCTCGGGTGAGGGCTACATAAAAAAGCCGACGTTCCTCTTCTAGTGAAGCCGGCGTATTGACGCTTTGTTGTGCCGGGAAAAGCTCTTCTTCCATGCCGGTAATGAATACGTTGGAAAACTCTAGTCCTTTGGACGCATGTATGGTCATGAGGGTCACTTTGTTGAAATCACTCTCTTTTTCTCCGTCTTGGTCTGTTAATAGAGCTACTCCTTCGAGGAAAGCTGGTAGTTTGTCGTCTCTTCCTTCTTTGTAGGCTGTCTCAGAAAATTCCTTTATACCATTGAGAAGTTCTTGTATGTTTTCTTTTCTGGAAATACCTTCCGGAGTTTCATCATTGGAAAGGTCGTCGATAATTCCTGACGAACGTGTAATGATGGAGGCTGCATCATAGGCATTTTCATTGACAATGTGCCCACGGAATTGTTCTATGAGAGAACCGAATTTTCTCAATTTTGCAAGAGTGCCGGTATTAAAGGCTGCAGCAACTTTGTCTAGGTTGCAAAGCACTGTCCAAAGGCTTACTCGATATTGACTGGCGATTTCCTGTAATTTGTCAACCGTTGAATCACCAATGCCTCTACGAGGGTAGTTGATGATGCGTTTGAATGCTTCTTCATCGTTTTGATTAACCGTCAGACGGAAGTATGCAAGTAAATCTTTTACCTCTTTGCGTTGGTAGAAGGATTGCCCTCCGTAAATTTTATAGGGAATATTACGTTTACGTAGTGCTTCTTCCATAATTCTGGATTGCGCATTAGTGCGGTAGAGAATGGCAAAATCGCTATATTCCTGTTGTTGGTAGTGTGCCAGACGGAATATTTCATTGGCCACCTGAAATCCTTCCTCTTTGTCCGATAGGGCGCGTATTACTTTTATTTTTTCGCCCTCATCATTTTCAGAGAAAGTGTGTTTGGGAATTTGTTCCTTGTTCTTGCTGATGACGCTGTTGGCTGCATCTACGATCGTCGTGGTAGAACGATAATTCTGTTCCAACTTATATAATTTATAATCAGGATAGTCGTTTTTAAAATTCAGTATATTCTCAATGCGAGCTCCACGGAATGAGTAGATACTTTGAGCATCATCGCCGACAACGCAAATATTGCGGTGAACTTCAGATAATTTTTTGATTATCAAATATTGCGAATAGTTGGTGTCTTGGTACTCATCCACTAAGATGTATTGGAATTTCTGTTGGTATTTTGTCAGTATGTCCGGATGGTCGCGAAATAGTATGTTAGTTTCCAACAGTAAGTCGTCAAAGTCCATTGTGTCGCTTTGCTTGCACCGTTGTTGATAGCGTTTGTATATCTCTCCTAGTAATGGTCGTTTGACAGCCGTGTCTTCTGATAAGATTCGAGAAGATTGGGCATAGCTGTGTGCTACAATCAAATTATTTTTTGCCATGGAAATACGACCTAATATGACATTGGGCTTGTATATTTTGTCATCAAGCTTCATGTCTTTGACAATTGTTTTAATTAGGTTTTTGGAATCTTGTGTATCGTAAATTGTATAGCTGGAAGTATAACCAATGTGTTCGGCTTCAAATCGTAGAATCTTGGAAAATATGGAGTGAAAAGTTCCCATCCATAAATTGGCTGCAACATCATGACCTACCAAGTCTGCAATACGCTTTTGCATTTCTCGAGCAGCTTTGTTGGTAAAGGTTAAGGCTAATATTTTATGAGCAGGTACACCTTGGCTGAGTAGTTGTGCAATGCGATATGTCAGCACGCGTGTTTTGCCGGAACCTGCTCCGGCAATGACCAATGAAGGACCTGCCGTATTGACAACGGCAGCTTGTTGGCTACTGTTCAGTTCGTTAATGAAATTCACGATGATTCTTTCCAATTGATTTATGCGATGGGCAAAAATAGAAATTTATCTTTAAGCAGACAATAACTCATAATGCTTTTACAAAAAAAAGAGGTTAGAAATAGTTTGTGGTCTAACCTCTTTTTTTCAGTAGTCGGGATGACAGGATTTGAACCTGCGACAACACGCCCCCCAGACGTGTACTCTACCGGGCTGAGCTACATCCCGAGAATGCAGGTGCAAAAGTAGCGCTTTATTTTTAGTCTGCAAATAAAATGCTGATTTTTATTTTAAGCTTGCAGATAAATCTAAGTTTTTTTGTATTGATTGTTTTTAGAAAAATGTTTAACTTGCATATTCTAAAATTAATAGGTTATGAAAAGATTGTTATTATTATCGTTAATCGTTTGTTCTGTTATGCAAGTACAAGCACAAGATTTAAAAAACATTCAATTGCCTGCTCCGAATACGAAGAGGGGGTTGCCTGTAATGACAGCTCTGGAAAAACGTCAATCTACTCGAGAGTTTGCAGCACGTAATTTAGAATTACAGGATTTGTCCGATTTAATATGGGCTGCAGTGGGAGTGAATCGTCAAAATCAAGGCAAGAGGACTGCTCCGACAGCTTTGAATCGTCAGGAAATAGATTTATACGTTATCATGCCGGATGGGGCTTATCTGTATGAGGCAAAAAAACATGTTTTGATTCCGGTAGCACAGGGAGATTTCCGTTCTATTGTTGCGGGTGGGCAGGATTTTGTTAAGGCAGCCCCGGTTTCATTGGTTTTGGTGGCAGATATAGATAAATTTAATGGTGAGATTACGATGCCGGCTGTTGATGCTGGAATTGCATCGCAGAATATTTCCTTGTGTTGTGCAGGTATTGGTTTAGTGACTGTGCCGCGAGCAACAATGGATCATGCTCAATTAAAAAAAGTGCTGAAATTGAGAGATGGGCAACGTCCCTTGATGAATCATCCGGTTGGTTACGCAAAATAATCAATGATTTTTTGTATGCTTACATTTTTCTGCTATCTTTGCCTCGCTTTTGGAGAGATGGCAGAGTGGTCGAATGCGGCGGTCTTGAAAACCGTTGTAGTGCAAGCTACCGGGGGTTCGAATCCCT
>CAKVCR010000119.1 GCA_934725835.1 uncultured Odoribacter sp. | reverse complement strand
GATGCCGATTATATGAACAGTCGCTTCGATAAGTACCTCAAATTGATTCGACAGGAAGGTTCGTCCGAGGAATCTATTGAGCAGGCAAAGGCGGAACTTCACAAGACTTTTGCTGCCCTAACGCAAGAGGAGCAGAAATACGCAAATATCTTTCTGCACGACATTGAGCGAGGCGATGTCATTGCCGAGGACGGAAAAACGCTTCGTGACTACATCACGGAGTATCAGTTTAGAGCAAAAGATGACCAAATTCATCGTTTTGCGACCATCTTCGGTCTTGATGAGGATAAACTTAGGAATATGATGGGGCTTAACCTGAATGAAGCGACTATCAATGAGTTTGGCAGGTTTGACGAGCTGAAAAAGAGCGTCGATAAGTCCAAAGCAAAAGCGTTCTTTGAAGCATATGAGCAAACCAAGTTGATTCCGCCCAAGGTCAATATGAAAACGGATCAGCTTTTGCGGCAGTTTATTCTTACCGGTGGATTTGAGGTTGATATGCCGTAATGAGTGCCATCACCGCTAAAGCAAGCCGAAAAATGAAAAAATATGCGGTCTTAACAAGAGAGCCAAGGTGTTTCCTTGGCTCTTTTGATTTTTCTTGGGAACAGCGTAAGGCTATTGATATAGCTGACTACTCGAAGGGAAATGGCTATTCAAAAGGCGATTTGACTGATGCCGGAACCCCAATTATTCTGTATGGCAGACTTTACACCAAGTACCAGTTTGCAATCAGTGAAGTGGACACTTTTGCAGTTCCCCAAAATGGTGCGGTTTACAGTCAAGGAAACGAAGTCATAGTCCCGGCATCAGGGGAAACCGCAGAGGACATTGCACGAGCATCAGCCGTTGAAAAATCAGGGGTTTTGCTGGGTGGCGACCTTAATATCCTCAGACCATTTGATTTTATAAACCCATTGTTTTTAGCTCTTGCTATCTCCAATGGAGAACCGCAAAAGGAGCTTGCTAAAAAGGCACAAGGAAAGTCTGTCGTTCATATCCATAACACTGATATTCAAGAGGTGACGATAGCTTATCCTTCAAAAACAGAGCAAGACCGAATTGTCAGCGTTTTTCGCCATCTCGACAACCTTATCACCCTTCATCAGCGTAAATGTGCATTATTATTCAGTTCTTTTCAGGCTCTTATCTCTATTATGTTCACCACTTCAACATTTTCTTGGGAACAGCGTAAGGTTCAAGATGTTGCTGACCGCTTTGATTATCTGCGTATCCCTGTTGCAGCAAATCTTCGAGTTCACGGAACAACGCCGTATTATGGTGCAAACGGAATTCAGGATTATGTGGAGGGATTTACACACGATGGAGAATTTGTCCTTGTTGCTGAAGATGGAGCGAATGACTTAAAAAACTACCCTGTAAAATGCGTAAACGGGCGTATTTGGGTCAATAATCACGCTCACGTCCTTCAAGGAAAGGCGGGAATTTCCGATAATAGTTTTCTTGCCTTTGCCATAAGTCAATCAGATATTGAATCACTTTTGGTAGGTGGCAGTCGAGCAAAGTTGAATGCAGAAACCCTAATGAGCATTGAGTTTAAACTGCCCTGCTTGCAAGAACAGTATCGAATTGGCGAGTATTTGACACAGCTCGACCACCTTATCACCCTTCATCAGCGTAAGTTAGAAGAAATGAAAAAATATAAAAAATCCCTGATGCAGCTTTTGCTGACGGGGATTGTGAGGATGTGAAAAAATTATGAAATGTCCATATTGTTGTACGGTTATAAATTTAAGTACATCGGAAACTGTGTTTGAGGACCCTTTGCTTACTACGGAAGACGGTTTAGATAAAATCGGGTATTCTTTAGGATATGGATTTTGCCCGGAATGTAACAATCTTATTGTTACGTTTAAAAAAGGAATTTATTGTTACGATTTTAATAGAGATTACATTGAGCAAAAAGAGGAAACGGTAATTATTTATCCCAAATTTCCATGTGCTACGAAATTAAATGAATATATACCTCAAAAGTATATGGATTTGTTCTCGGAAGCTGAGCAGGTCAACAATATCAGCCCGCGTGCAAGTGCTACATTGAGCAGATATCTTTTGCAAATGATACTTCATGAAGAATTGAATATTAAAAAGCGTAATCTTGAAGAAGAAATTAACGAGCTTGGATCACAGGATCAGGTGCCGTCAAGCCTGGTTACAGTGTTGCAAATTTTACGGCGTGTTGCAAATTTTGCAGCCCACCCAAAGAAAAGCACACATAGTGCGGAAATAGTAGAAATTGAAGAAGGCGAATCAACGGTAATGCTTGCGTTGATAAACGAGTTATTTGATTTTGTTTTTGTAAAACCCGCTGAAGTAGAGAAATTTAAGAGTGATATGGAAGAAAAATTCGGGATTAAGTGTGAAACGTAATTTAAATATTGTTTATAAAACGTTGTATAAAAAATATAATTAACAAAAACAAGGAGGCAAGAAGATGACTGATATAAAAATGTTTCCAATGGGCTTTGGAGAGAGCATTATGCTATCAAATGAAAACGAATGTATGCTGGTAGATTGCGGTTCTGAAAGCGAATACAAGAATACCTATTTCAATAATGTATTTAATGAGCTCGACCGTTACGGTAAAAAATCTGCTATGATATCGCATTTTCACGAAGACCACATAAACGGCTTTATAAGAATGGTAAAAGAAAACAGACACAGATTTGAGACTGTATATATACCGGATGTATTCACTTTTTCGCACCCGAATTTTGTTGATATGGAGATTATAAAATATATTTTAGAAAGCATCCATTGCCCGGGTGAGCGTACATTATCGCTATGGGATTTATTGAAATTGCTGTGCGATAAAAAAATAAACATTAAACCGTTAAAACGCGGGAAAAAAGCTTTTTGTGAAATTGGTGAAGAGTTTGATGTTTTATGGCCGGTGCCTGAAAATGTTGTTTCAAAAAGGTTTTATAACGCGCTTAAACTTAAATTAACAGCCGAAATTATAAATTCTGTTGAGCGCATCTCGAATCAAATTTCCGAACTGTTTATAAGTTCGGAAGGCAGATTTACTGCGGATTCTTTTGGGGAAGTGTATTTTTCAAACATAGGTGAAATGCTTGATGAAATTGTTATAACCATAAAAGCGAAAGAAACAAACCTTTTTTCAGAGTATGAAGTCGGAAAGCTCATAAAAACAATTCGCAGCGAGGCAAATAAAACCAGCATTGTTTTTCAAAATTCTGATGAAAATATCTGTAAAAATGTTCTTATGACAGGAGATATAACTAACGGTATTATGAAAAAAATCGCAGAAAATTCTCTTACAGGAGGCGTTCCCTTAAAGAAAAATTATTATTGCATTAAAGTTCCTCATCATGGTACGGAAACTCACTATTTCAATTTCGGGTGCCATACTGTTTTTCAGAATTTGCTTATAAGTAACGGTGAAACCAATAAACCAAGGCGAAGAAAAATATCAAAACAATATAATCTCCTCAAACGGGAGTATAATATTATCTGCACTAACAGCTTGTTAAAAAAATGTGAATGTTTTGATGTATTTCCTAAAATAACTTGTTCTAACGTTAATGATAAATGCAACTGTAAATTTTACAGAGATATTTTAATTCCTTGAGGAGAAAGCTTATGAGCTACAGAAATCAATCCGATTTGTATTCAGAAGATAATATCAGCAAATATCCGGCGATTGAACTTTTGTGCAAGCTGGGTTTTGAGTACATATCGCCCGAAGAATGTATGGCGCAGCGCGGCTCACTTTATGATGTGCTTCTCAAAGATATTTTGCGTAAACAGCTTAACGCTATCAACCAGTTTGAATTCGGCGGTATTACTTATAAATTCACCGCAGATAATGTTGAGAAAGCTATAAAGGATTTGGATGAGCCTTTAACGGACGGTCTTGTTCGCACAAGTGAAAAGATATATGATGCTTTGATGCTTGGCAAGAGTTATCTTGAAAAATTGTCTGACGGCACTTCAAAAAGCTTTAATTTAAAATATATCGACTGGGAGCATCCCGAGCGCAATGTATACCATGTTACTGAGGAATTTTCCTGTGACAGTTGGGACAAGCAGAAAAATGCTCGTCCCGATATTGTGTTGTTTGTAAACGGTATTCCGTTCGCGGTTATAGAATGTAAAGCACCCACCATAAGCGAAGATCAGGCTGTTGAGCAGATGATTCGTAATCAGGGAAAAGACTATATTCCTCAGCTTTTTAAGTATGCTCAAATAGTGATTGCCGCAAATAAAAATTCAGTTAAATATGCAACCTGCGGAACAGGTAAAAATTTCTGGAGTATCTGGCGCGAAGAAGATATTGATTGGCAGAACAAACTCATTGAGCAGCATGTAGCAGGCAGAAAGCCAACTGCGCAAGACGGAAGCCTCATCTCTCTGCTCTCTCCCGACAGGCTTTTGAAACTCACAAAATACTTTATTCTGTGTGACGGAAACATCAAAAAGATATGCCGTTATCAGCAATTTTTTGCGGTAGAGAAAATCATCAAAACAATAAATACCAATGACACTGCCGGCAATCGTCAAAGCGGTGTTATTTGGCATACTCAGGGTAGCGGAAAATCTCTTACAATGGTTATGCTGGCAAAATACATTTTGGAAGAAATGTATTTGTGTAATCCGAAAGTTGTTATTGTTACCGATCGTAAGGAACTTGATAAGCAAATTGCCAAAACCTTTGCTCATACCCGTTTGGCTCCCGCAAGGGCAACAAGCGGTAAACATCTGATAGAACTCATCAATAAGGGTTCTGCCGACATTATCACTTCTATCATCAACAAATTCAATACGGTTGAGAGCAGCGGACTTAAAAATAATTCAAGAGATATATTTGTTCTTGTTGATGAAAGCCACCGCTCCAATTACGGTTCTCTTGCAACAAAAATGAGAGCCGTATTCCCCAATGCCTGTTATATAGGATTCACCGGTACCCCGCTGATGAAAAGTGAAAAGAACACCATGGCTAAGTTCGGCAAGCTTATTCACAAGTACACTATTAAAGACGGTGTTGAGGACAAAGCCATTGTCCCTTTGATTTACGAAGGCAAATTTGTTGACCAAAATGTTGATGAAGAAAATATAGACCTATGGTTTAATCAAGTAACCAAGCGACTTAATGATGCACAAAAAGCTGATTTACGAGATAAGTGGAGTTCTATTAAAAGACTTGCTTCGACCGATGCAAGAATTAAGCGCATTGCATTGGATATAAATCTTCATTTTACCGAAGGATATAAAAACACCGGATTTAAAGCTATGCTTGCCTGCAATTTTAAGAAAGATGCGATACGTTATCAAAAGTGCTTTGAACAGTTCGGCGATTTGACGACAGCTGTCGTAATATCTGCCCCCGATATGAGAGAGGGTGCAACTGAGGTTGACGAAAGCAACGATGATTTGGTTGTTTCATTCTGGAACAAGATGATGGAACAATACGGTAATGCAGATGACTACGAAGAAACTGTTAAAAATAAATTCATCGACGGTGAAATTGATATTTTAATTGTTTGCAGCAAATTATTGACCGGCTTTGATGCCCCCAGGACCCAGGTACTCTATATTGACAAAGAACTGAAAGACCATAGCCTTCTTCAGGCAATTGCAAGAACAAACCGTTTATACGAAGGCAAGGACTACGGCTTGATTGTTGACTACCGCGGCCTTATAAACAAACTTGATTCTGCCATGGAAGTATATAGCGGTGCCAGTCTTGAACAGTTTGACAGCGTGGATATAAAAGGTATCATAGTCGATATAATGGCGTGTGTAGGCCGTCTTCGCGAATCGTACTCGCATCTTTGCGATGTTTTTGAGACTATCAAAAACAAAGAGGATACCGAAGAAATCGAACAGTTTTTGGCTGATGACGAGATCCGCGGAAAATTTTATGATGTACTTTGCGTATTCGGACGTGCTTTGAACTCTGTTATGAATTCCGAAAAGGCATACGGAACTTTTGAAAAGAGCGAAATCACCAAATATCAGTCTGCCTTTATATTTTATTCCAAAGTCAGACGCAGTGTAAAGATTCGCTATGCCGATTCTATCGACAACAGAGAATACGAGAAACAGATGCAAAATCTTCTTGATACACATCTGTCGGTTGTGGGCGTCAAGCAGATCACCAATCCTGTTGACATCTTAAATAGAGATGAATTGGAAAAGGAATTGGAGGAATTAGGTTCCCTGCGTTCCAAGGCTGATGCAATTACATCACATATGACTAAAAGTATTAAAGTTCATCGCGATGAGAACCCCGCGTATTATGACAGTTTCTCAAAGCGTATAAAAGAGGCGCTCGAAGAGTACAAAAACCGTGTGATTTCCGAAGCTGAATACTTGGACAAGATGAAATCTATTATGGCAGATTACCGAAAGGGCACAACAAATATTACTTATCCCGAGAAAATCAAGGGTAATGTTCATGCACAGGCTTTTTACGGTGTTATAACGGCGGTTTTAGATGACAAAATTGATATAAACGAAAATATCGATATCATATCTGACATTGCTTTGGAAGTTACATCTATCATTCAAAAGCATGATACTGTTGACTGGCAGACCAACAAAGAAATCCACAATAAAATTGCGCAGAATATCGACGATATGTTTTACAGGCTTGAAAAAGAGCACAGTTTCGTAGTTGATTTTGACACAATTGATAAGATCATCGAAAATGTCATTACGGTTGCGCTCAGGAGATTTAAATGATAAAAACGATTGATTTACACGACCGCGTAATTAGTTATAACCTTGAGCGTAAGAATGTTAAAAACATCAACCTAAGAATCAAAGCAGATCAAAGCGTCTATGTGTCTGCGAACAGCAACGTGTCAGAAGATATTATCGAAGATTTTTTGCATTCCAAAGCCGATTATATTTTAAAAGCGCTTGATCATTATGCCGAGATTGCCAAATATGAACCAAAGCCGAAGCAATTTATTGACGGTGAATCTTTTCGATTGCTGGGTCACGATTTAAGGCTTAAAGTTGTTGGGGGAAAGCGTAATTCCGTTGAAAGCGACGAATCCTATCTCACTCTTACCGTAAAAGATCCTGCAAATTTCAAAATGAAACAAAGCACAATGGATAAATGGATGAAAAGCCGTTGCGAAGCAATTCTCTTTGCGGTTTGTGAGAGTGTATATCCAAAATTTCAAAAGTACGGAGTAGAGTTTCCGGAGCTTCGCTTTAGAAATATGGTATCGCGGTGGGGCAGTTGCCAACCCAAAAGAAAGGTTTTGACATTCAATATTTCTCTTATTGAGGCGCCGCCGGCATGTATTGAGTATGTGGTTGTGCATGAATTTACCCATTTTCTACAACCAAATCATTCAAAAAAGTTTTATAGTCAATTAGCAATGTTTATGCCTGACTGGAAAGAACGCAAGATGATTTTGGAAAAGAATAATTGCTATGTTGAGTAGGAAACGAAAAATTGCCGATTAGATTTAGTGGAGAATGTCGGCACAACAGCATTATTTAATATTGCTAATGATTTGATAATTAATTTTTCTACGCAACACCAAAATAGAATTAACAAAACAAATATCTAAAGGCACCGTATGAAAACAAAGTGATCTGTTTTCATACTGTGTCTTATATTTTATATATAGAGTTAGATATCTATACTATCCCTCTCGTGCTGCGGCGCGGGAGGGATTTTTTATGCCGTTTTTTAAATGCGCTAAAAAATATTTGGCTCAACACAAATTATTTTCTGCCACTTAATAAGTAGGTGCTGAACAGTTTACTGAGAAAAAATTTTACTGTGGGGGTTAATTTTTCGGCAGTTTTTCAGCAATCCAATATAGAGGGTTGAAAAGCTCGGCGGGTGAATATGAGCGTATGAACAAGTCGAGGGAATCAGACCCGAAATGTTCTTTGACAACTGAATAACCGACTTAATGGGATATGAGTGTGCAATTACTTTTTTTGAAAAGCGTGTGCAACAGCTTCAAAAAAGTCGAGAGAGAAACGGCATTCTTGCAAAACGGCAAAGAAAAGCGGAGCAAAAAAATCATCATCTAAAAAATATTTTTCTGAAAACTATGCATATTTTCTCCCGATTTTGACGTTAGGTGAGAGGAAGAAAGGAGTGGTGCTTATGGGCGACTGAAAAGCCGTGGCTATACGCGGCTGTAAAATGTGTAAGAATAGCGAGCATAGGTTTTGTATAGCCAAAACCGGAGCGCACATTCGTGCGAAAGGGGCGTTCTCGCCTGCC
>CAKVCR010000118.1 GCA_934725835.1 uncultured Odoribacter sp. | reverse complement strand
GAAAAGAGGAGAATACAGGGAAATGTTTATCCACCATTTGGTGCACGACCTGAAACACCCCGTTGCAAACCAAATCAAAATGGGCTACCTGCTGCAGGATAAACTGCCGGAGAACCTCAGCCCGCTATTCGAACAGAGCCGGACACAACTCAACGAAATGCTACAATCCATCAACAGACTGCTGCTGCAATCAACCGATGAACGCGGTCTCAAACTCAACCTACAATCTGTTGACCTACACCTAATGCTGGAGAACCTGACTGTGCCATTAGCATGGAATCTACAAGCAGACCAACAGTTGCATATCGAGACTGTATTCCAAACAGAACACCCGACCGTTACGGGCGATTATCACTTTCTCGCTGCCGTATTCCAAAATCTGATTGACAATGCAATCAAATATTCCGGCAACGATACCCGAATCAGCATCCTCTGTTCCGAACCGGACAGCGGACAAGTACAAATCAGCATACGGGACAACGGTCCCGGCATCCCGGCTGAGGACCTGAAGCATATTTTCGAACGCTATTACCGCGGAAAAGAACAGAAAAGCAAAAAGACCAAAGGGCACGGTCTCGGATTGTTCTACGCTCGCCTCGTTCTGGAAGCACACGGTGGCAATATCCGCATCGAAAGCACGGAAGGAGAAGGAACAACAGTCATTGCCACTCTATACAAAAAACCGCATATCCGACACAAATACAGAAAATAACAATATGAACGAACAGAAGATTAAAATATTATACGCCGAAGACGATACCCTCTGTGCCGAACTGACCAAACACATCCTTGAAAAAGAAGGTTTTGAAGTGGTTACAGTAACGGATGGAGCAAAAGTCTGGAATGCATACAGAGAGAACTGTCCCGATCTTCTGCTGCTGGACCTCGACATGCCGGAGAAGGACGGTTTGGAGGTGACACGACTTATCAGAGAACATGATTCGCAGATTCATATCATCATATACACCACCCACAGCGAACCGGTCAAGGAAATTGCCGTACTGGATGCCGGCGCCGATGAGTTTCTCTGCAAGGAGCGGTCGCCGGAAGTATTGATTGCCCACTTGAACCATATCCGCAAGAAAATTCAACAGCACAGCCAGCAATCCCACCTGTTCCGACTGTCGGAATACACCACCTACCATGCAGCCACAAGAATACTCACGATAAACGACTGCCGGACGCAGCTCAAGAGAACCGACGGACGTATGCTGCAACTGCTGTGTGCCAAAAGGAACCAAGTGGCAGCACAAGAATATCTCGTTCAAGGAATCTGGGGGAGCGCCAGTCTGAACAAAGTTCCGGAGCTCAAGAAATATGCAAGCCATGTCCGCACCCTGCTAAAAGACGACCCCTCTTTAACCCTGAAGCATACCGACAACGGCTATATCCTGACGGATAAAGGTCTCTAATCCTCCTCCCGACAATAACGCTTAATGATGTTGTAGGCACTTGTGATGCCCAATTCGCCGGCCTTACTAAGGTCGGCACTCGCCTGCGCCTTCTGCCCGGTGTAGATATAGAGTAACCCCCGATTGAAGTAGGCTTCCGCCAATTCGCGATCTTGACGGATGACCTGCGTATAGGTCTCTATCGCCTTGTCGATTTCGCCGTTCTTGGCATATACATTACCGATATTGAACAGGGCAAACACAAAATCGGGATCGATTTCCAAACATTTGCGATAGCCTTCCATCACAAGCGAGTAGTCCACTTTCCGGATTTCGTTCTGACGTTCGCCCACCACGCGCGGAGTCTTGTCTTCAACGGATTCAATATAGTCATACATCATCATCTGCGCATTTGCCAGATTGAACAATGCCAGCAGATTTTTAGGTTCCTTGTCGATAATGGCCGAGAAATCAGAGATTGCTGCCGGATAGTCGCCCCGGTTCAGATTGAAACCGCCACGCAACAGATAGTCATCCGCCTTGCCATCCTTAGAAATACGGGCTGACAATTCGTTTATATTCGACTGCACAAAGCCCTCCGGATAGACCGGACGCTTGTTGCATACGGTTATCGACGGCTGGTAGTTGTGCGCCTGGTTGTAGGCCATAATGTGCTTATTATAATACTGCACCTTCCCGCTCCGCAATGAATCAAGGCTCAAATACTGCACATAGAACACCTCCTGCAATTCGACGATGACACGCTTGTCCTGTACGCGTCCGTTGATGACATCACGCATCTCATCTTGACGGGCGTTGATGTCAATCAATTTACGGAAATTGGCTGTCGTATCGACCAGCGCATTCCGGTCACCGGCCTTCATCCGCTTGTAGCGGTCCATGATACGCATGGCGGCATACCGGTCTTTTTCCGACTCATCCATACGGTTGAGTTCTTCGTCCACAGCCGAACGCACCAGATAGGCCTTTACAAAATCGGGATACAAACGGATACTCTCAGTGAAATCATCATAGGCGCCATACCAGTCCTTGATTTCCATCTTCAACAAACCTCGATTGAAAAATATGAGGATATTATCCGGATTCATCTCCACCACCTTATCCAGGTCGCTGATGGCAGCATTTGTCTCGCCCACCTCTGCCCGCAGGAGCGCCCGGTTGTAGTAGGCATAAATATAATTGCTGTCGATGTCGATTACCCGGGAATAGTCTGCCAGCGTCTCGGGATATTTTTTCATCTCATACCACACCATCGCACGGCTCATCAGAATACGCTTGTTTTCGGGATTGGCCTTTAAGGCTCGGTTGAAATCCTCTATGGCATTATGAAAATCCTTCTGCTGATAGTGGAGATACCCACGTAAACCGTAAGCATCATCGGAAAACATATTCAGGCGGATAGCCGCATTGCAGTCCGCCATTGCTCCCTCCCACTTTTCGAGTTTCTCACGTACAATGGCTCGGTTCAAATAGGCAGCCAGCAACTGGTCGTCCAGCATCAAGGCTCTGGAATAGTCACGTTCCGCATCCTTGTATTTGCCCATGGCAGCCTCCGTCATTCCCCTGTAAGCATAGGCGTATGCTGCAGTCGGATCGAGCGAGATGGCCTGATTGAAATCCTCCAAAGCTTCCTCAAAACGCTGCATGCTACTTAACGCCACTCCTCGATAGAGATAGGCATGGAAATAGTTGGGATTCAATTCCAATGCCTTGGTAAAATCGGATAAAGCCCCCTCATGGTCATCCAAATTCTGTTTGGCAAGTCCCCGAAAAAAATAGGGCTCCGACAAATAGGGTTTCACACGGATGATGCCGTTGAAATTTTCAATAGCGCTCACATAATCGTCAAAATAGATGGCATTCTGTCCCATCCGTAGCATACTGCCGGTGTTCCACTGGGCTTTGGCTGTCGTTACCGCAAGCAACAAGAAAATTATAAATATCCGGATTTTATTCATCAACATAGTCTTATTTCCAACTGATTTCAACGGCTACAAATATATAGCCTGAAACGGAGGTTTTCCAAATTTTCAAACCATTATTTTGCATCCACCCAACATTCCACCCCCACAGGTTCTCCTCCTGCATCCCTCTTACACTCCACCGATGCTGACAAGGAGCTTCACAGTTGCTGCACCGTCCCCGTTCGGTTGAGCTTCGGATGAACTTCGGGTTAGAAACGGCTTAACGTAAAAGGGGTGCAAGACATCGGTGAGACATCAGTAAGAGACAGATGGGAGCTGAGAGTAAAAGCATTCGGACAAAATGTCTGCTACAGCACAAAAAAAATGGGATGCTTGCACATCCCATTCATCATATATCGTCCGATTATTAATAGTCGTTGTTGTCATCCTCATCGATACCCGGATAGAATACCCAAGTTGAGTTGTCATCAGAAGTAGAGATAGAAGAACCACCCGTCGTGATGTAACCATAATCACCATAAGAGAAGCCGACTGCGCCGAAACGAATACTCATTGCAGCAGGGAAGCTTGTCACTTCATACCAACGGTCTCTTTCAATATTATACTCCCAACATGTCTTCACCTTACCACCGGCTACATAACCTTTGAGAGTTCCTCTGTCCATTGCAGTAAAGGCAACGGCATAGCTACGCGGTATGTTACCATAGTCATCATTCCATTTTCCGTCAAGGTCTGCCAACGGCGCTTTGCGATTCCATTTTCCATCGAACACGTAAACATCGGTACGATTGCTTTCTGCTGCGCCCAGACAGATGACGCTACGATTGCCAATTGTAAAGGTTACTGCACCGGCACGACTTTCTCCCGGGAAATCTGCATCGCTCCATTTGCCGGTCTTTGGGTCATAGCAATAAATTGTCTTGAAAACACGGTTCTTCAACTGACCGGTTCCCACATATCCTTTACCCTCGTGAGTAAATGCTATACCGTATGCAAACGAGCATTCTTCTGCATTTTGTTCGTAATCAGTAATATTTATCTTTTTAAACTCACCGTCCTCTTTAATCCACTCTTTCTTATCCAAGTCGAACAGATAGAAATCACTGAAATATTCTTCAGTGGTATGTCCGGCAAAGGCACCACGGTATCCGGCACCTACGTATGCAATACGGTCAATCACGAAAGCCACCGAACCTTTACGACCTTCGCCCGTCGGGAAATCGCCATTGGCAACTTTCTGCCATCCTGCACCGTTATATACCCAAAAATCTTTCATATATTGGTCTGAATTGGTGGTCAGGTTGCTGTTATATCCCATACCGATGTAAACATCACCTGTTTTCGGGTCGGTAAACGATACGGCACACACACGGTTGGCTCCCGAAAATTCTACTGATTTTGCCCAGTCTCCATCTGTATCATTGCTTGAATCGCAGGCAACAAAGAACAGACCCATCAGAGCAAGAAATAATAAGTTTAGCTTCTTCATACGTTGTTTTTTATCATTAATGATTTTTGTTTTTCTCGTAAAACAGGGCAAAACTACACAAATTTTGATGAGATTTGCAAGAAAATCAGAAGATAAAATTGTCCGGACTGTCAGATTACATATTTTTAACTAAGCCACCAAGCCTCCTCAAAGTCTGTGTAAAAGTGTCGCTTCGTTAACTTTTAGTAAAATATAAAGGACAGACAAGGAATTTTTAGAAAATAATTTTACCTTCGCAGCCAATTATCAACAATAAATGAAAGATTTATGAAGCGAATATGTTTGGGGCTCATTGGCACGCTATTCCTTATATATGCCTGTAACAACGACTTAAAGACCATCGGGCAGGGCATGGTAGTCAACGGAAACCATATTGAAGAGATAAAAATACCGGTAACATCCGTGGCGACAATCCGTATTGATTCATTTATTACATCCACCGGAAGATACAGCAGCAGCAAGAACGGCATCACCAAACTCATTGTCGGCAAATACAGGGATGAAGAGACTCCGGCTCAGGGAGGGACGACCACTGCGGTACCCTGTTTTCAAATATCCCCGAGCAGCTATCCCTCTATTGCAGCCAATGCAGTGCTCGATTCCACCACTTTCCATATTCATTTCGGAGGAGACATGTGGGGAGATACCATTTTCGACCGTCAGGAACAAGTGTTGAGATTATATCAGTTGAAGAAATTACCGAAATTTGATTACGATAAAGGCGGTTTCTTTTACAACAACACGCCGATAGAATTGGATTCGTGCATCGGGATGAACAGATTCATTCCTACTGTAACAGGTATCAACAACTCCTATTTCCGGGTAGACGATACCCTCGCACACAACCTTTTCGAAAGAATCCGGTTCAGACAGGATGACAACATCTACGAAATAAGCAGCGGCAGCGAATATACCTTTCTGAAATTTTTGGAATATTTCAAGGGGCTGGCTATCGTTCCGGACGAAGAGAACACTTGTATGTTCTCCATCAAGGCGAACCGTGACAGTCTGTACCTGCAATTCAACTATCATGTAAACAATGAAGTACAAAAGCTGCGGTTTCCATTGTCGCAACAGAATATGCAGTACAACCAATTCCTGACCGACCGACAGGGAACACCGTTTGAAAGCCTAACGAACGACACCAGTTCGGTATCTTTAGACGAAGCAGGGATAGCCCTTACTCAGGGACTGACCGGTTATATGATAAAACTGGATTTGCCGGCAGTGCCAAAAAATCAAGCATACTCCACCATCATTAAGGCTCAAATGGAAGTCAATGTGCAGTATATTGAGAGGTTGCCACTCGGTTTCCCTCCCTATATCACCGTGTACACTGTCGATGAATTGAATAGAATCACAGGAACACTGGCAAACAATTCCCAATCTTCGGTCAACGGGTTGCTGCAGATTAACGAAACAAACCGCAACAACAGCAAGTTCGTTTTCGACATGACGGAATACTATCAAAGTCAGGCCGAGAAAGCGCCCCATGCCAAAGGACAGAAGGTGTTGCTAAGTGTTCCGAACATGAGTCTGTCATATGATCAGCTAGTGATTAAGGAAACACCCATCGTAAGATTCTATTATGCCAATTATAAACAATAATGCATTATGAAGAAAATATTTCTAAGCCTGTTTATACTATCTCTTTTGTCCTTATACACCCACGGTCAAGAAAATAGCGGCACGCCTTACTCCCTTTACGGAATCGGGCTGCAACCGGAAAACAACGGTCCCTATTCAGCCATGGGAGGTGTGGCTGCAGCCATGCGCGACAACCGGAACGTCAACTTTTTGAACCCTGCATCCTACACGGCACTGGACAGCATGCGCTTTTATTTTCAGGGAGCGCTAAGCGGGGAGGTCACCTGGATTTCCACACACAAAGAATCTTCCCACTACAATGTGGCACAGAACACTTATCTGACCATGGCCCTGAGACTGTATAAAAGGTTGTACTTTTCATTCGGTTTTACAGAGAAAACCGATGTGGGCTATGATATACTGTACAGCAACCGCATCTCCGGAAGCGCCAATACCACCTTCAATCAAAACATCCAGGGAGAAGGCGGACTGAACGACATATATGCCGGCTTTGGATGGAATTTCAAGAATCTCTCACTGGGTATCAATTTCTCATACGTATTCGGCAAACTGGAAAAACGCCAGACACTGGCAGCCAATATGTCCAGCAGCTATTACATCCGAACCAGCGAGAATGTACGTATTCACGACATTCTTTTCAATCCGGGTATCCAATACAAATTCAAGGTTACTCCAAAATCGAACCTCATTTTGGGAACGAGCATGAATTTCACCCAAAGAATGTGGGCAAAGCAGGAATTTATCTCCTACAAAGTACATAGCACCGGAACATCGACCATGCTTGACGAAGAGACTCTGAAACGGGGCTATATCGTGTATCCGTTCAGAATCAACAGCGGATTTTCATACGAGTACAAAAACAAACTGCAGATTGCAGGAGACTATACCTTCCAAAAGATGTCCGACTATGAAAAATTCGGTGTAAGACAACATCTGAAAGATGCCCACAAGGCAGCCTTGGGAGTGTCCTGGACTCCGGATGAAATGGGACGTTTCTGGAGGCAACGCAACACTTATATGGCAGGACTCTATTTCTATAATTCCGAAATACACCTCAAAGGGACGGATATCAACACCTATGGCTTTACCGTAGGAACACAGATGCCATTCTACATCCAAAACAATGCCCTGCTATTGGGAATAGCACTAGACTTTGGAGTGAGAGGGACAGAGAAGAACGGACTGGTACAAGAAAAATTTGCAAAATTGCGAATCAATATAGCTTTCAAAGAATTCTGGTTCATGAAGCGAAAGATTAACTAAACATTAACACAATAAAACGATGCTTCGGCATCGTTTTATTGTTTTTATCCTTACCTTTGTGTTTGTTAAATATCAAAACAAATTCATAAAACCATGAAGAAAACTTTATTTCCTATTGCTGCTATCGCATTGTCTTTGGCGGCATGTAATTCAGCTCCGAAATTTACAGTAAACGGAACTATCGCCGGAGAAGCAACCGGAAACGTTATTTTGGTCAAACAAGTGGACAACAAATTAGATACCTTGGCTAAAGCTGCCATCGCAAACGGAAAATTTGTCCTGAGCGGAACAGTGAATGAATTGACAGACGCTTACCTGATGATTGAAGGCAGAAGAGGCGGCATGCCAATCTTCCTTGAAAATGCAGTATTCACCGCTACAATGAACCTGAACGATCCGACAGGTAACAAAATCGAAGGTACAGAAAGCCAGAAACTGTATAATGATTTCATGGAAATCAACAATGGCGTAAGAAAAGCACAGAGCGAACTATACAAATCTTACAGCGAAGCATCACAAGCCGGAGATAAGGACAAGATGATGGAAATCGAGGCTGAGTTCAACAAAGCTGTAGAAGAAGCCAAAACAAAAGCAGAAGCTTTAACAAAAGCAAACGCTGACTCATACGTGGCTGCATTTATGT
>CAKVCR010000117.1 GCA_934725835.1 uncultured Odoribacter sp. | reverse complement strand
AGCCTGCTGAAATTGCCTATAAGAAATTAGAAGTGCCGAGGGGTGAAGAGTATGTGATTACTTTGGAAGATGGAACAAGAGTTTGGATAAATGCACAGACAATATTGAAATATCCGGTATCGTTTGTCGGTGAGCATCGGGAAGTGATTTTGCAAGGAGAAGCCTATTTTGAAGTGGTAAAAGATGTCAGACCTTTTGTGGTTAAAACAGATGGTGTGGACGTGGAAGTCTTGGGTACATGTTTTAATGTGAATACATACAATCAAGATATTATAGAAACGACATTGCAAGAAGGATGTGTGTGTGTCAAAGTGCATACTACAGGAGAGAAATTGATTCTGAAACCGAATGAAATGGCTGAATTTCAGAAATCAAAAGGAATGATTATAAAAAAGAGTGTTGATTCTTATGTTAATACAGCTTGGAAAGATGGAAAGTTTGTTTTTGAAAATGAGACGATAGAGGAAATAATGCAGCGTCTTGGAAGAAAATATGATTTTGATATTCGTTACGAGAATGAGAATGTGAAAAAGCAGGAGTTTACCGGAATAATTGAATATTTCCCGGACGTAAGGAATATACTTCATCTTATAGAGGGTACTGCGACAGTGGTGTTTGAAATAAAAGGAAAAACGATAATTGTAAAATAGAAACCGAAAGTTGCCCCACAACTTTCGGTTGTGATGTCAAAAGCAGTGACATCTTAATGTTAAATATTAATATTACAAATCTATGGAAAAAAAACGAAGATGGTTTTGTTTTATCGAAACCTTATGCCTAAAAAACGTGAAATTAATTAAATGCGCAGTTGCATTGATGTTTTGTTGCTTTTTACTTCCTGAGATAGGATTTGCCCAGCAGCAAAAGGTGACATTGTCTGTGAAAGATGTGGAAATTCAGCAGGTATTTAAGGAAATCAACAAGCAGACTCAATTGAATTTTGTGTATAATGCTGCGCAGATGAATGAGTTTGGGAAGGTTACGTTGAATGTGAATAATGAATCGATAGATGCTGTTTTGTCGGATTTGTTTAAGGGCAGTGCCTTTGGTTATAAATTTGAAATGCAATCGATTGTTATTTATAAGAAGAAAAAAGATGCTATTGAAGAAATTTCATTGACTGGTATGGTTTATGATGAAAGCGGTTTGCCATTACCTGGGGTCACTGTCTTTCTGAAGAATACAACAATGGGTGGGGTTACTGATAATGAAGGTAAATTTGCTTTGTCGATACCCAAGCAGAAAGATTTGGTGCTGGTATTTTCTTTTATAGGGAAAAAACGTATAGAGCATCCTGTTGTCTCTGATAAGCCGATAGAGGTTGTCATGATAGATGAGGTAGAGACGATGGAAGAGGTTGTTGTTACTGGATATGGAAACATTAACACCAAGAGTTTTACCGGTAATGCAAAAACGATTCAGGGAGAGGACTTGTTGAAGGTGTCAAGAACAAATATCATGAAAGCGATACAGGTGTTTGACCCCTCTTTCAAAATAACCGAGAATAACCTGGCAGGTGCTGACCCGAATAAATTGCCGGAGGTTACTATTCGAGGTCGTTCCAGTTTAGGTGCAATGGAATTGGATAAATTGGGAGATAATCCGTTTTCAAAGCAATCGTTAGAAGCCAATCCTAATACGCCAACGTTTGTGATAGACGGTTTTGAGGTTGATATTCGTAAAGTGTATGACCTGGACCCTAACAGGATTCAATCAGTGACAATTTTGAAAGATGCTGCAGCAACGGCAATGTACGGTTCGCGAGCAGCCAATGGTGTTGTTGTCATTACAACGCGTTTGCCGGAGTCCGGAGATTTGCAAGTGAGCTACACGATGACCGGTACAATAGAAATGCCTGATTTATCCGGTTATAATTTGATGAATGCGAAGGAGAAGTTGGAGGCGGAAAGACTTTCGGGAGTATTTGATTATAATCCGGAACAGATAGGAGGCTCAAGGTATTCCGGTGATGAATTGTATATGAGACGTTGGAATGCGATTTATGTGGAAGGCGTTGAGACTGACTGGATGGCTTTACCTTTGCGGACTGCTTTCCGTCATGATCATAGTTTGCAGATTGAAGGAGGTTCTAAAGCGATACGCTATGGTTTGATATTGGATTATTCCAACGATGATGGAGTGATGAGAGGCTCTAAAAGGAATACTTGGGGTGGTGAGTTTAATATTCACCTGAGTTATAAAAAAATGTTCTTGCGTAATTCGGTTTCTTACCATTATACATCTTCTGCAGATTCTCCTTATGGTTCGTTCCGTGATTTTTCACATCAAATGCCGTATGTGAAATATAAAGATAGAAATGGGCGTTTGCTAAAGGAATTGACAACTTTCGAACAAGGAAGTGATTTACCTAATCCAATGTATGAGGCTAGTTTGAATAATTTTACAAAAACAGCTCAGCACGAGTTGATGGATAATTTGCAACTGCGTTGTAGTGTGACCGATTATTTGATGCTACAGGGTTCTGTAGGAGTGACAATGCGTTGGAATGATGATAATCGCTTTATAGATCCTCTTTCAAAATATAGTTCTAAGAAAATTTCAGTAAATAATCTGGTGGCAGGAGATTTGTTTACCGATGTGGGAACATCAAGTCGTGTCAATGTCCGTTTGGGTGTGAGTGTAAACAAGACATTCAATAAACATAATTTGAATTTGGCATTAAATGGAGAAATGTCTGAAAATCAGTCATCATCTGTGTCTACTCATTATGTTGGATTCCCTTCTGGAAAATTGTCTTCTGTGAATTATGCTTCGGAAGTCAGTGGAAAACCGAGTAAATCGGAGACAACATCACGAGCTGCAGGATTGAATGGTATTTTGAATTATAGTTGGGATGACATTTATTTGTTGGACCTTTCTTTCCGCTATGAAGGTTCTTCTGTATTTGGAACAGAGAAAAAAGGCGCTCCTTATTGGGCTGGAGGCGTGGGAATCAATTTCCATAATTACCAATTCTTTGAGAATTTGACATGGTTGAATAGATTCAGATTGAGGGGTTCGTATGGAGTGATTGGAAATATTAATTTCCCGGCTTATGCTGCACGCAATTATTTTGTGAATATGTTCGATGATTGGTATATTAATGGTTATGGAACTAAAATCACATATCTTGGAAACCATTCCTTGAAACCTGAAAAGACGAGGACTTTGGATGTCGGGGTTGATTTTTCTTTTTTGCAGGATAAGTTGAATTTCAAATTGTCTTATTATAATAAAACAACCATAGACATGGTAAATGATGTGACCGTTCCGACGACTTCAGGTTTTAGTGTATATAAAGACAATTTAGGAGAGGTGCGTAATAAAGGTATTGAATTTGACATCTATACGAGAGTTTTGAACTATAAGGATTTTTCTCTCTCTTTAAGTGGAAATATCGCTCATAATAAGAATACGATGCTTAAAATCGGTAAGTCTCTTGAAGCTTATAACCGTAGGGTAGAAGAGTATTATGATAATTCAGACAGACCTTTGAATGAGAAAGTGGATGAGTCTAAAATTTGGACGAAATATACAGAGGGTGCTTCGCTTACTGCACAATACGGTATGCGCTCCTTAGGAATAGATCCTGCAACAGGTCGGGAGATTTTCTTAAATAAAAAAGGGGACATCGTATTTGAGAATGATCCGAAGGAATATGTCGTGATTGGTGATACCGAGCCTAAGGGTTCCGGTTCTTTAGGGTTGTATCTCACTTATAAAAACTTGACTTTTACAACTAATTTTTCTTATGAATTCGGAAGTAAGAGATATAACGAAACATTGGTTTATTATGTGGAAAATGCCAGTATTGAATCAAGCAACGTGGACAAGAGAGTGTTGAGTCAACGTTGGCAAAAGCCGGGAGATAGAACTCCTCTAAAGAATATAAAAGACAGGTATGAACAGACTCGTCCTACTTCTCGTTTCATGCAGAATTATAATATGTTTTCACTGACTTCGATGTCTCTGCAATATGAATTGGATAGAAAATTTTCCCGTAAGTTTGGTATGGATAGAATTCGTTTTGAGGTGGGATGCGGTGAATTATTTCAGTTGTGCAGTGTGAAAAGAGAGCGAGGGTTGGATTATCCTTTTGCCCGGAATTTCAATTTTAATATTATGGTTAATTTTTAGGTTATGTTGAAAATATTACATGTATTTGGAATTTGCTTGTTTTTTATTTCTTGCAATTCATGGTTGACAATAGATCCTAAGGATCAGATAGCGGAAGAAGATTTATTCTCGACTGCTGACGGTTTTTACACGCAGTTGGATGGTGTGTACAAATCGATGGCAACACAGGGAATGTATGGTCAAGAACTGTCATGGGGATTTCTTGATGTGCTTGCACAGTATTATAATATGAGTGAAACAAATAACCGAGCTTATAAGGAGGCTGCACAATATGGATATGATATAGCACGTGTTAAATCTATTACTAAAAAGTTTTGGACAGAGGGATTTAATATTATTGCCAATTGTAATGTATTGATAAAACATGCTCTGTCTGTTGATTCTACTTTGTTTTCATTGGAAGAGAGAGAACGGAATCTTATATTGGGAGAAGCTTATGGGGCAAGAGCTTTGATGCATTTTGATTTGTTGCGTTTGTTTGCTCCCAGCATGAAACAAAATAGTAAAGCAAAAGTTTTGCCCTATGTAAAGGATTTTCCGGTGTATTTCCCTGAAAAGGTAACTAGTGAAGTCTTTTTGGAAAATGTCATCAGTGATTTAGAAAAAGCTCATGATTTGGTGAAAGAGTATGATTGGAACAAAATGGAGCGGGTGCGGGATTTGAACTATCGGCTTGAATTGGCAAGCTTGGAGGGTAACCGTTTCTTGGAGTATCGTGGATATCGTTTGAATTTTTGGGCGATAAAATGTTTGTTGGCACGTGTTTATATGTATCAGGGGAATGAACAGAAAGCTTTGGAATATGCTCAGGAAATAATCAAGTTGCACGAAGAGGAGGATTGGGCAGATTTTACATCTCGGGATGATGTTGAAAAAGAGAGCAATTTTAAATATTATGACGATGTGTATTTTGCATTGTATAATAATGAATTGAAGGATTATCCAAATGGACTTTTTGAAGAAGAGCATTTCCTTTGTATGCAAGATTTGAATGGCTTGTTTAGCGATGTAGACAAGAAATATGATTACAGATATTTGGCATGGGAAGAGCATCCCAAATATAATGAGGATGTAATGTTGCCCAAAAGGGTGAAGGAGGTTGTTGTTGGGAAAGGTAGATTTGGAAGTAAAATGATACCTATGATTCGTTTGAGTGAGATGTATTATATAGCAGCGGAAGCTATTTATAATGATAATCCAGAATTGGCACAAAAGTATGTATATCGGGTTGCGCGAGCAAGAGGTTCTAGAGCCGGAGTTCCGGGTTACACTACAAAAGATGAATTTATAAAGAATGTTATCCTTAAGGATTTGCGGCGAGAAGTTTACGGAGAAGGACAATTGTTCTTTTTCTATAAAAGACATCATTTGCCTATTATTGTAAGTGGACGAACAACTAGGATTTTAAATGAAGAATTTGTGCTGCCTACGCCTGAAAAGGATGAGCAAATCAGTATGTAATAAAAGAAAAGATCATGAAAATTTTAAATAGATTAATAGCTGTCGGGAGTATATGTTTGATTTGTCTGGCATTTATATCCTGTGAACATGAAAAGATAGAAGTTTATGGCTCAGATAGATATCTTTCGTTTGAAACCAATATTAATGATACTCTGACTTTCTCCTTTTTCTTCACGTTGGAGGATGAGTACGATTATCCTGTTGTTGTGAATTTATCGGGAGATTTATTGGAAGAAGATAGAGAATTTTCAGTGAAAGTTGATGATGCTTCAACGCTTGAGAGTAGTATGTACTCTTTGCCAGAGCGTTTTGTCTTTAGAAAAGGGTTGGTTTCTGATACGATTAGAGTTCGCTTGAAAAATCATGCGAGTCTACAATCGAAAAAATTATTACTCAAATTGGGAATTGAAAACACTGATTCGTTTAAATCATCCGGGGGAATCTGGGGACATACCATTTTGTCCGTCTCGGATATTGCTGTGAAGCCGGATTGGTGGGATGAAGTAATCGATCGCTCTTACCTTGGTCTTTATTCCAAAAAGAAATTTGAACTTCTTATGGAAGCAACAGGAGTGTCTGATATGAGTACAATGGGAGATGGAGAAAAACGTATTGTTGCATTGAAATTTAAACATTGGTTAGGAAAGCAAGAACCGATTCCTGATGTTGAGAATGGTGGTTTTATTTCAGTTCCGGTAATAGGTTAGTTTAAAATGTAATATTATGAATACAATAAAATATATTTTTATTTTGATATGCCTTTTCGTTCAAATGGGTTGTTTTGACGATAATGGTAATTATGATTATAATCAAGTATATAAAATAGATATAAAATTGCCGAATACGGTTACAATGGTGGTTGCCGAATCGCATTCTTTTAAACCTGAATTGTCTTTTGATGAAGAACAACCGTCAGGCGTGAATTATGAATGGCAAGTGGAGGGTGAAGTTGTTTCTACGGATTCTGTTTATACGCATACGGCTAAAGAGTTAGGAGAATTAAGATGTCTGTTGACAGTATCGGATAAAAGGACCGGTGCTAAATTTTATAAGGCTTTTTCGATAAATGTCAAGCCTTTATATGAGATGGGATTCCTGTTGTTGACGGAAAATGGAGATAACAGTGATTTAGGTTTTGTGAGGGCTGTGCGTACTCTCGGTAACTCACAAACGAATTCAAATGACACAATTATGTTTGTGGGAGACTACAAGAACTGTTACAGTGAATTGTACGGTGAGCCAATTAAAGGAAAACCGGAAAGTTTAAGAGAACACTTTGCTAATGACGCTTATAATATTGTTTATGGTGAAGTAACCGTGAAAACCAATTTGGGCGAAAAGTGTCAATTTATTGAATTGAATGGACAATCTTTAAAAAAGGAGACTCATATCGAAGAGGAATTTGTTGGAGGGGTATTACCGGATACTTTCCATCCAATAGATTTACTTCATACCTGTTTTGATAGTTTTTTATTAGATGAGAATGGTTTGTTGTATACAAGAAGATGTGATCCTGCAACAGGATATCATTTAGGCCACTTTTCAAAAGATATTGTTTATTTAGGCGGAGAACGCTCTTTTTCAAATATTATTTATGGTGATTATGTTGAATCATCTGCCATTTATGCGGTAGAAAAGGATATTCAGACCGGCAAAAAGAATTATTTGGGTATTTATTCTGATGATTATAGTCCGCGAAGAAATTTGACAGAGCTAAAATTGGATTATTATGAAAGTAGATTTGCACGTCATTTTACTGATTTTACAGAAGAGATAGTTGCGGCAGATTATTTTTCGTCGGGAGAAGACGATTGTGCCGGTAATGCTGTAGTTTTGAAAAATGAAGCAGGTGAATATTTTTTGCATTTGTTCGTTGGAGGAGGTTATGGCTCTGTCTTAAATATCATTAGCTCGCAGAAAATAAATTTGACTAAACGATATGGGATTACCGATTTTGTAAAATTGGGAACATTTAGAAATTGTAATATGATATATATTGCCGATAAGCACAATATATATTATTTTGATTATGATGATTACGATAGTGTTCATGATTTTGGTGTCGTTGAAACTTTTGAGAAGGAGATTGTTGCTATTGCTACACAATCAATGTTGTCTTATGGGAAAAACAGTTATGAGCATCATATAGGAGTGGCTTTTGCTGACGGATATTTTGATATATATGAGATGCAATATGATAAAAAGGATGCTGATTGTTGGCATAAATTCAGCAGTAAAGTTTATAGCTCTAGTCAAAGTTTTGGTAAGATTCATGATGTGATTTGGAAATTAGGAATCGGAAATCTTTATTTTAATGGCAGATGATGAAAAAGGCTATTTTTTTATTATTGTTTTGGATAACAGCAATCGTTTCTGTTGTAGCTCAGGCAAACTATGAGCAGGCATTTTGTTTTGAGAAGGAATTTGGAGGGATGGGTAGAAGTTTTTCTATTGTACCTAATTTTATAAATGGGACAGATAATTTTTGGTTTAAACATAGGGATTCTATCTCAATGAATTATTATATTGTTTATCCCAAACAGAAACAGAAAAAACTTATATTTGATAATCAGGAGATTGTAAATAAAATAAAGTCGCTTGTAGATGTAGAACTGAATCCGAATAAATTGAATTTTGGCTATCTTGAGTTTGACAAACAGTTAAAGACAGTCTATTTTTATGTAGGGGAAAATCGTCTTGCCTATAATTTGAAATCTAAAGAGTTGAAGATTGTTCCAGATGAATACGAGTACTGCGAACAATTCTCTGCATGGGATTATTCGCCTGATAATCTGTATATTTTATTTGTGCAGGACTATAATTTATTTTTATTGAAAAATCCAGAGAAGAGTCAGGATTCAGTTATAATAC
>CAKVCR010000116.1 GCA_934725835.1 uncultured Odoribacter sp. | reverse complement strand
GTCCGCTAGCCAACACATGATCAACACCGCCATAACCGATATCATAAGCCCAACCGTCACCACCGAAAATCCACTGGGATTTCTTGGTGAAATAATTCTTCAGCGCCAGGATTTCCTTAGCCACCGGAGCCGTCTCCTTCTCCAAAGCAGCCGACATAGCATCACTCACAGCCAAAGTCTTATCTCCGTCGCTATAAGCCTCAATCCAAGCATTAATAGCAGACTGAGTTTCTGCAGAGAAAACGTTCATATTCTCTTCCAGTAATCTCTTGGCTCTTTCACGCATACGGTTGGCACCTTGAGCCATACCAAAACCAAATTCTGCATTATCTTCAAATAGAGAGTTTGCCCAAGCTGGTCCACGTCCGCTTTCGTAATTAGTACAATACGGAGTAGAAGGAGCAGAACCACCATAAATTGAAGAACAACCGGTAGCATTAGCCACCATCATACGCTCGCCGAACAACTGAGAAATCAACTTGATATACGGAGTCTCACCGCAACCGGCACAAGCACCTGAGAATTCAAATAACGGCTGAACAAACTGAGAATTCTTCACATTGTTAGGTTCAACCACTCTCTTATAGCCCACCTTACGATCCATGTGATTCCAACGTTCAATTTCTGCTTCCTGTGATTCCAGCGGTTTCATAACCAAAGCCTTCGTTTTGGCAGGACAAACATCAGCACAGTTACCGCAACCGGTACAGTCAAGCGGAGACACCTGCATTCTGAATTTATATCCGGCCAGTTCCTTGCCGATAGCCGGCTTAACCTGAGTCCCGGCAGGAGCAGCAGCCAACTCTTCATCGCTCATCAAGAACGGACGGATAGCTGCGTGAGGACAAACATAAGAGCACTGATTACACTGTATACAGTTTTCAACTTGCCATTCCGGAACATTCACGGCGATACCGCGTTTTTCATATTTTGCAGTTCCGCTTGGGAAAGTTCCGTCCTCATATCCGTTAAATGCACTTACAGGCAGACTATCACCCTTCTGGGCATTCATCACGTCTACAATATTGCGAATGAAAGCCGGGCGATTTTCGTCATGTTTCACCTCATCATCCGGCAGATTCTTCCATTCTGCAGGCACGGTCACTTTCACCAGATTGCCCTCCTTGCCGCCGGCATCAACAGCAGCATAGTTCATATTCACCACTGCCTCGCCCTTCTTACCGTATGACTTGTCAATAGCTGCCTTCATCTCTTTCACTGCCAATTCATAAGGAATCACATTAGTGATTTTAAAGAAAGCACTCTGCATGATAGTATTGGTGCGGTTGCCCAAACCTAATTCCTGACCAATCTTAGTACCGTTGATAATATAGAAATTGATTTCGTTTTCAGCCAAGTAACGTTTCATGTGATTAGGCAGATGTTTCTTGGTCTCTTCCTCATCCCAAATAGAGTTCAATAGGAAAGAACCACCTTTCTGCAGACCTTTCAGCACGTCATACATATGAATATAAGCCGGCACATGACAAGCCACGAAATCAGGAGTTGTAATCAAATATGTAGAACGGATAGGAGCATCACCAAAACGCAAGTGCGAAGCAGTAAAGCCACCGGATTTCTTAGAGTCATAAGCGAAATAAGCCTGGCAATACTTATCAGTAGCTCCACCGATAATCTTGATAGAGTTCTTGTTAGCACCCACCGTACCGTCAGAGCCCAAACCATAGAACTTCGCCTCATAAGTTCCCGCAGGAGTCATCTTCACATCCTCTTCAGCAGGCAGTGAGCGGAAAGTAACATCATCCACAATACCCAATGTGAACTGGTTTTTCGGCTCATTGCGTTCCATATTTTTATAAACGGCAATAATCTGAGCAGGAGTCACATCCTTAGAGCCCATACCATAACGTCCGCCTACAATCACCGGAGCATTTTCCTTACCATAGAACACATCCTTCACATCCAAATACAATGGATCGCCATTAGCTCCCGGTTCTTTCGTACGGTCAAGCACAGTGATACGTTTCACTGTAGCCGGTACAGCTGCCATAAAATATTTAGCAGAGAACGGACGATATAAGTGCACTGCAATCATACCTACCTTCTTGCCGCTAGCATTTTCATAATCAATCACCTCACGGATAGTCTCAGTAACCGAACCCATAGCGATAATGATATTCTCAGCGTCAGCAGCACCATAATAATCGAACGGACGGTAAGTACGACCTGTAATCTCACTGATTTTAGCCATATAACCGGCTACGATATCAGGCACAGCCTCCATAAACTTATTGGAAGCCTCACGACCTTGGAAATAGATATCCGGATTCTGAGCAGTACCGCGTGTAACAGGAGCTTCTGAAGTCAAAGCACGATTACGGAAAGCCTGCAAAGCATCCATATCCACCAATCCCTTTACATCCTCCATCTGCAACTCTTCGATTTTCTGGATTTCGTGAGAAGTACGGAAACCGTCAAAGAAATTCACAAACGGTATACGGGATTTAATGGCTGTCAGGTGAGAAACAGCAGACAAATCCATTACCTCCTGTACAGAGCCGGAAGCCAACATAGCAAAACCGGTCTGACGGGCAGAATAAATATCTGCATGATCACCGAAAATATTCAAAGCATGAGCTGCCAATGCACGTGCACTCACATGAAATACGCAAGGCAACAACTCACCGGCAATCTTATACATATTAGGAATCATCAACAACAGACCCTGTGATGCAGTATAGGTTGTAGTCAAAGCACCAGCCTGCAAAGAGCCGTGTACGGCACCGGCAGCACCGGCTTCTGATTGCATTTCCACCAAACGAACAGTTTCACCGAACATGTTCTTTCTTCCTTTAGCTGCCCACTCGTCTACGTATTCAGCCATCGGCGAAGACGGAGTAATCGGGTAGATGCAAGACACCTCGCTGAACATATATGCGATATGAGCAGCAGCAGCATTACCATCACAAGTGATAAATTTTTTCTCTTTAGCCATCGTTTTCTAATTAAACTAATTCAATATTATTTATATAACATTCTCATTCTATCAATAAGTGAACCCTGCCAGCCAGAGCGGAATCACATTCCCATTTCCCCTCTCAATCATATCCTCCATCACGACGACAGAAGTATCCCACCTCTTGCCTTTTCCTTCCTGACACACAGCCACACGATACACACCGTCCACCAGAAAATCCGCTTGCTCCGTATAATTGATTTTTGCCATCGGACGCACCTGACTCAAAAAGAACGACTTGTTCAGCACCACAGGATTCACCTCATCCAGACACACAGCATTCAGCAGATTCGGATTATGCATATACATTTTCTTAGGTTTCTTACCACAATCATCATCATTTCCCTCCTCATAAAGCAGCGTCAACAACCTGGCGTTCTTCATATAATTCAGATAGTTCAACACCGTAGCCCTCGACACACCGATTGCAGCACTCAGCTTGCTGACATTCACACTGCACGACTTATCCACAGCAGCCACATACAACAGCTGCTTCAACTTCACTAAATATTTCAACTCAATCTGATTCGCATAGGGAATATCAAATTCCAGCGTCAGATTAATATTCTTCAGCAAATAATCGATATGCGACTTCTGCTCCAAATATATCGGATAATACCCATACTTCAGATAATCATGGAAATAAGCCAAAGGACGCACCTCCTTCAACACTTTCTCTACAATTTCCTCATGATTCTCCACAATTTCCTCAAAAGAATAGACTGGAAACTTCTTACCGGTTTCCAACTCCAGAAACTCCCGAAAGGAAAGACCGTTCAAATTATACATATCCACCACACCCTTCAAATAAGGATTCGATTTGATACGCACAATAGACGAAGCGGTAAAGACAATCTGCAAATCAGGGAAAGCATCATAACACTCCCGCAGTTCCCGATCCCATTCCGGATACTTATGCACCTGATCCAACAACAGCACTTTTCCTCCCAACTTATAAAAATACTCCACAAAATGGAAAAGCCCGTCATACACAATAAACAGATTATTGATATTCACATACAGACACGATTTCTCTCCGGCATGGAACTCCTTCCCGTAATCTAACAGAAAACTGGTCTTGCCAACCCCCCGGCTACCTTTCACAGCAATCAACCGGCTACTGCGGTCAATCACATCCAACAAACCTCGTCGGATAGAAAAAGTACGTTCCTTTAACAGAGTCGTATGTGTTGTAATCAAACTGTCCATATATCATCTTTTGCAATGCAAAGATAAAACACTTATCCATAAATTGCAATCCAGAGATGACAATTTTCAAAACAACTTGCTATTTATACATATTATAAACAAACGAGGACAGTAGTCTATCCACTGTCCTCTCCGAGATATTATGCTAACATACAATTATTTGTCATTCATCGAAATCAAAAACTCCTCATTCGACTGAGTCTTTTCCAAACGGTCTTTCACAAACTGCATAGCTTCCACTGAATTCATATCTGTCAGATAATTGCGTAAAATCCAGATTCTGTTAAGCACATAATCCTCCAACAGCAAATCTTCGCGTCGTGTGCTCGAAGCTGTAATATCTACAGCCGGGTAAATACGCTTATTGGCCAACTTGCGATCAAGCTGCAACTCCATATTACCGGTACCCTTAAACTCCTCAAAGATTACATCATCCATCTTCGAGCCTGTTTCAGTCAAAGCAGTAGCCAAAATCGTCAAAGAACCTCCGTTTTCAATATTGCGGGCAGCACCGAAGAAACGCTTCGGCTTATGCAGCGCATTGGCATCCACACCACCTGACAACACCTTTCCGGAAGCAGGCGACACTGTATTATACGCACGGGCCAGTCGAGTAATCGAGTCAAGCAAAATCACCACATCGTGCCCGCATTCCACCATTCTCTTCGCCTTTTCCAACACAATATTAGCCACCTTCACGTGTCTCTCTGCCGGCTCGTCGAACGTAGACGAAATCACCTCAGCTCTCACACTGCGGGCCATATCCGTCACCTCCTCCGGACGTTCGTCAATCAACAGGATAATCAGATACACCTCCGGGTGATTTGCAGCGATAGCATTGGCAATCTCCTTCAACAACACCGTCTTACCGGTCTTCGGCTGCGCCACAATCAAACCGCGTTGTCCTTTCCCTATAGGAGCAAACATATCCACCACTCTAGTTGAAAGCGTTGCCTTCCCGTTACCGGTAATATTAAACTTCTCATCCGGGAACAAAGGAGTCAGGTGGTCAAACGGAATCCGGTCACGCACTGCATCCGGCGTTTTGCCGTTAATCTTTTCCACCTTAATCAACGGGAAATACTTTTCACCCTCTTTCGGTGGTCGCACAGTACCCTCCACCGTATCGCCGGTCTGAAGTCCGAACAACTTAATCTGGCTTTGCGATACATATATATCATCCGGCGAGTTCAGATAATTATAATCCGGCGAACGCAAAAAACCGTAACCGTCAGGCATAATCTCCAGCACACCGGAATTCAAAATAATACCTTCAAATTCATAATACTTATCACGTTTGTCAAAACGCATCCGGTTGGCATTAATATTGTCCTCATTCTCATCGCCGACATACAGATTCACATTCTCCATTTGAACATCAGCCACATCACCTTCAAAATTTTCTTCCGGCAAATCAAGATCCAAATCCTGCTCTATAATGTCCTGATGTATAAAATGACGCTTCTCCTTCTGCACATTTTCTTTTTGAATATTCTGCTTATTATTAGAGGGCTCTCTACGTTCCTCTCGTTGAGAGGTCTTCTGCTTAAAATCTTCACGGCGGCGCTCCTCACGACGAGGCTGTTCTGCCGGTCGGCTCTCCTGCTTCACCTCTGGAGTTGCCACATTTTCACTCCCCCCTTCATTCTTCACCTCCTCACTCTTCATTTCAGGCTTTATCGCCTCACTATTTTGAGGCACAAACTTACCGACGCCGCCTTTGGAATCCCCCACTTTCTCCACGCTGCCCCTCACCACACGGGCTCGTTGTTTTCTTTCCTTCTTCTCGGCAGCAGATTCTTTCTGTGCTGTCTCAACGTGCTCCTCCTCAATAGGCGCAGCTTGTGCAGCCACCAATGCCTGTTGGTCAAGAATTTTGTATATCAGCTCTTGTTTCTTATAAGATTCTACACGTTTGATATTTAACGTTTTTGCAATTACCCGCAAATCTGCCAGTAATTTGTCATTAAGTTGCAGAATGTCGTACATAGACTATCTTAAGGATTAAGTATATTTTAATTCGTAGTATAATCACCTGCATAGAAACAGGTGGAATTGAAACTGCTGCAAAGATATAAATAAATTTCCAACACACAAACAATCAACCCGCCAAGTTATTATTTTCTAAAGACAGAACTTATAAATAATCCTTAATATCCTGTATTTCAACCAATTTGTTCACAATCGCATAAATCGTCAGACCTGCCGGACTATGAATCTGTAGCTTCCGGGCAATATTCCTGCGATGAGTAATCACTGTATGCGTCGACAGAAACAGCGCATCCGCAATCTCCTTGTTCGTCATCCCCTTCACCACACACATAACAATCTCCTTCTCACGCCCACTCAACACATCCGTACCTCCGGTCTCCTCCTCTGCATCAGACACATCCATCAGACGGTGCAATTTCTCCTTCAACACCTCCGGGTCATCATACAGCGAAAAAGTCCCATCATAAAACTTCAACATCGAATTATCCCCCACCGAACACAACAATGCCACACATTTCACCCCTCCATGCACCGGGTCATCCTTAAACTTCCTTACATCAAAATACCCGGGGAAAGCCGGATTGATAATCAAAACATCCGGACTATGCAGACGCATACAGTCGGTCAAAGCTTCCTGCGACACCACCTCAATCGGCAAAATCTTCATTCTGCATACGCTTCAACACCAATGCCAATCCGCTTCGCACAATCACCGAAGTCTCAGCAATCGATACCTTTAAAACATCATCCTCTTGCATGATCGTGAACTTTCTTTTCCAATTCCATAATCAGAGGCACAAACATATAGTCCTCCACATGACAGTGCGAACACAAATCCTTCTCACAGGCATAAATATCAAACAACACACTGTTCAACAAATTATTATTAGCCTTTACAGGATAATATTTCACCAGAATATTCTTCAACTCCGTCAACTTGGTCTCAATCTGATTATGTTTTCTCACAAACACCCCGATGTTAAACACCTCCGACAACTCCCCCCCCAACAGCTTATCCACATACTCAAACACCACCTTATTCTCATACCCCATATGCGCCTCCACCTCATGCACATAAGCATCATAAAACTTCATAATCAACCTTGCCACCTCATCCTCCGGACAGACAAAAGCATCCTCCAATTTCTCGCGGATTGCCTTCAGCTTAAAATCAAGGAAATACGAATGAGCACGCCTCAAATACTCCACCAAAGCCTCTATCGACAACTCCTTTCTAAAATCATCCGGCACACAACACTCGTCATCCATAAAATTAACTACCGCCAGAAAAGTACCCGTATGCACTCCCTGCCGCACACACACCTGCTCCACCGTCTGATCTCCAAATCCCAGCGAGATTCCGAACCGGCTCATCACCAGCAACAAATTATAATTCTCGCAAATTAAATCACTCATCTTATCTGTTCCGGCATATTTCATATCTACATTTCAAATAAATCAAACAATATGCGAAATAACATAATTTACAACAAAAACACAATCCCTATAAATAGGTATTTTGTTAAGCCATCACTTTTTATTACCTTTGTACCACAAACAAAATTGAAAAGGCAATGAACTATAGACCACTTATAATAGCCCTGCTTCCGCTGCTGTGGATGCTCTCTTGTGCAGAAGACCGTCCGGCTCCGCAAGTATTGAAAACCTCCGAACGCAACATCAGTTTTTCCGGTCTCCCCGGAGCCTGGATGCTGACAGTCAACAGCAACACCAACTGGAATGTTGAAAACGAAGCCGACTGGTGTCGTGTCAACAAAGAGAGCGGCTACAACACCGAGCAACTGGTCATCAGTGTCGACTCCAACAACACCGGAGCGCCACGTTCAGCCTCCCTCCACCTCATCAGCCAGTTTAACAAAATAAGCGTCACCATCACTCAGGACACCTTTCGTAGCGACTACCATTACGAATTGCCGGTCATTTTCCATGTCATCCACGAACAGGGCAAAGAGAACGACAGCATACAAAACGTCAAAGCCGAAGTTCTACATCAGCTGGTGGATCGTGCCAACTACCTCTACCGTGGCGGACACAACAGTGTCAACATGAACGTAGAACTGGTCTTAGCCACTGAAACTCCCACCGGAGAAGCCTTGCCGGAAGCCGGTATCAACCGCATACAGAACTCCATCCTCGCCTACTACAATGCCGACAACTTCCTCTCGCAGGAGAAAGCGGAATTTGCCGCCCTCATGTGGGATCCTAACAAATACGTTAACGTCTACGTCTTCACCTGCACCCAGAAAGACCTGTTAGGGGTTTCCCACATGGCGATAACTC